>JAIWOE010000012.1 GCA_020217165.1 Desulfovibrio sp.
ACAATGGTGCGGCCGGTGTTCCGGTTGAAGATACGCTCCAGACGAACGCTTTTTCCTAGCAACATACATCGCCTCCTGCTCTGTTGGGGGTCGCTGGTGCAGACACCCGCTGCGTGTGCTGCGTTCGCCAGGGCCAAAAAAACGGGCCGCCGGCTTCTCGCCCGCGGCCCGTGTGGTGGTGGTGCGCTGGTTTCTGGTTAAGGCTGCACCCTCCCTGCCGGACCCCGGGCCCTGGTAAACCAGAAATAAAACCAAAAGTACTGGGAGGTCTGGCTGGTGTGCATGTGGGACGAATACCCCAGGGCGGGGTGGGATGTCAAGCGGGCCTGGCGGGAAGGCGGGAAAAAATCCCGGGCAGGCAGGCCTTGGCTTGATTTGTCAATTGCACGGGGAAGCCCGCGCCGCCTGTAAGACGTGTTTGACATTTTTGTGTATCTGAAGCAAGGGGACCAGCATGAACTGCTGTTCATAATTGTGAGGTTTGCCGCAGAAGAATTGTCCAAATTGTAAAAATCAACCTTTCACGGGGAGGGGGTGCGGGGCGCTTGTTTTCTATCTCCTGGAATAAATGATGTTTTTGTGTTGGCGAAGTTCTTGCTTAGCAAGGCATGGAAACGGAGTGTTCCTTGGCACCGTTGCAAATGAATCGCCTGCTACCCCGAGCCCCGCGGCCAGTGCCCTGTTCCCCGGCCCGCTGCAGCAGGAAACGATTCCATTCATTTCAAAGGAGGCATGAGTATGAGTTCCTGGATTTCTTCCCGCACGCGCCGGCCTGCCGGGCTTCGCACTGCACTGCTGGGGGCGGCGGGTGCTGCCGTCCTGGCCCTGGTGCCGGTCCTGGCCATGGCCGAGGAAGCCGCCGCCGAGGCTCCTGAAATGTTGACCCAAACCCACGCCAACATCCTGTGGACCCTGCTGGCGGCCATTCTGGTGATGTTCATGCAGCCCGGCTTTGCCATGGTGGAGTGCGGGTTTACCCGGGCCAAGAACGCCGGCAACATCCTGATGAAGAATTTTCTGGATTTCGCTGCCGGCAGCGTGGTCTTCTTTTTGGTGGGCTTTGGGCTCATGTTCGGGGCGGACCAGGCCGGGTTCCTGGGCACGTCGGGCTTTCTGCTTGACGGCGCCACGGGTACCGACGCCGACGGCCAGTGGACGCTGACCTTCTGGTTCTTCCAGTCCGTCTTTGCCGCCACCGCCGCCACCATCGTCTCCGGGGCCATTGCCGAGCGCACCAGATTCCTGGCCTATATCCTGATCAGCGTGGTGGTGACCGGCATCATCTATCCCATATCCGGCCACTGGGCCTGGGGCAACCTCTGGCTGGGCGATAACGGCGGCGGCTGGCTGGTGGACATGGGCTTCATCGACTTTGCCGGCTCCACGGTGGTGCATTCCGTGGGCGGCTGGGTTGGCCTGGCGGGCGCCATGGTGCTGGGGCCGCGCATTGGCAAGTACACCAAGGACGGCCAGGCCCGCGCCATTCCCGGCCATAACATTCCCCTGGCGGCCCTGGGCGTATTCATCCTGTGGTTCGGCTGGTTCGGCTTCAACCCCGGCTCCACCACCGTGGCCGGCGGCGAAATCGGCTACATTGCCGTGAACACCAGCCTGGCCGCCTGCGCCGGTTTGCTGGCCGCCATGACCACCACCTGGATCCGCTTCGGCAAGCCGGACCCGTCCATGAGTATGAACGGCGCCTTGGCCGGCCTGGTGGGCATCACCGCCGGGTGCTTCGAAGTGGCGCCGGTGGGCGCGCTGATCATCGGCTTCCTCACCGGTATCCTGGTGGTGCTGAGCGTGGAATGCATCGACAAGGTGCTCAAGATCGATGATCCCGTGGGCGCTGTGTCCGTGCATGGCGTGTGCGGGGCCTTCGGCACCGTGGCCGTGGCCTTCCTGGCCCACCCTGGGTATGGTTCTGCCACCGGCCTCCTGTATGGCGGGGAAATCTCCCTGCTGGTGACGCAGCTTGTGGGTGTGGGGGCAGTGTTTGTCTGGGCCTTTGGCCTGGGCTTCGTGGCCTTCAAGTTGGTGGATTTGATCATGGGGGTGCGGGCCAGCGCTGAGGAAGAGCTCAAGGGTCTGGACATCACCGAACACGGCAGCGAAGCGTACAGCGGCTTCCAGATCTTCACCGTGGAATAACGATCCAGCCATCAGTCTACGATCAGGAGGACGCCCTCATGAAACTCGTCATTGCATATGTTCGGCCCGAGAGCCTGACCGCCGTCAAGCAGGCGCTCTACTCCAAGAACATCTATTCCATGTCCGTGACCAACATCCTTGGCGCGGGCCGGCAGAAAGGGTTTACCGAGATGTACCGCGGTGTGCAGATTGAAGTGAATCTGCTCAAAAAAGTCCGTCTTGAGATGGGCCTTGCCGACGACAAGGTGGACGCCGCCATTGAGGCCATCACCGCCGCCGCGCGCACGGGCAAGGAAGGCGACGGCGTCATCTTTGTCCAGGACCTCGGCCGCGCCATCCGTGTCCGTACCGGGGAAGAGGGTCTGTAACGCTTCCTCTCCGTTGCCGCACCTGCCCTGTCACACGCCAGTCCCCTTGCCGGGGGCTGGCGTGTTGCATGTGATGCATGGAAAATATGGTGGCGTTGGATTGATGGTTGCTGATATGCAGCAACGTACCGACAAGGCCGGTGGGGGCGCATGCTCCACGGGCAAACAAGTATCCTATACCGAGTTGGCCAGGCAGCAGGCAGGCCTGGACGTGGTGTCACCCCATGCCCTTTCCCCTTGATTTGCCCACCCTGGTCGCCTTTGCGGCGTTCCTGCACCTCGCCCTGGCGGGGGTGATGGTGTATACGCAGGTGTTCCGCAAGGTTTACCCCGGGTTTTCCAGCTGGACGGGCAGCCACCTGGCCTGGGCTGCCGGGGCGGCGTTGCTTTGTCTGCGCCAGGGGGTGGACGACGCCACCTTCGTGTTGGTGGGCAACGCCTGCTTTCTGGTGTTTGTGGCCTTGAACGTGGCTGGCTACCAGCAATATGTGGGGCTGCAGCACCGGGGGTGGCGACGGCGGTGCGTCTGGGGGGTGGTGGTGGCGGCCATGGTGCTGCTGGCGTATTTCTATTTCATCGACAAGAATTTTGAGGCACGGGTCGTGGTGTTTTCCGCCAGCACCGGAGGGCTGATACTCTGGGGACTCCTGGAACCGCGCTTCCGCCCTGCCAGACGCTATGCGGCAGAGGGAATTTTTATTGCCGTGGTGGGGATATCCTGCCTGTTGCAGTGGTGGCGTGTGCTGCTGGTTCTGACACACAGCGAATTGCTGTTGTACAGCAGTGGAAATCCTGCGGACATACCCTTCAAGCTGTCCATGACCCTGGATGCCTTCATCGCCCTGGGCATGGTTTTCTCCCAAATCTCCATGACCTCCGAACGGGTGGAGGAGGAACTGGAAGACGCCCTGCGCGTGGCCAGGGACGAGGCTCATACCGACCACCTGACCGGTTGCCACAACCGGCGGTATTTTCTGGAGTTGGTGCAGGGAGCCCTGGCACGGGCCCAGCGCACGGGAGAGCCCGTGTGCCTGGCCATGCTAGATGTGGACCACTTCAAGGCCATCAACGACGGGGAAGGTCACCTGGCCGGGGATGCCGTGCTGCGCAATCTGTATCAAGTCCTGCGACCGGTCCTGCGCCAGACGGATATATTCGGCCGGCTTGGGGGAGAGGAATTTGCCCTGTGCCTGGAGCGGACCAGCCTGGCAGAGGCCGCCGTGGTCATGGAACGCCTGCGGGCCCTCCTGGGGGGAGCCAGCCTGTTGGAACACAAGCCGGAGATGCGCATCAGCGTGAGCATTGGCGTGGCCTGCTGGATGCCCGGCCAGTCCCTGGAGCAGCTGCTGGCCCGTGCCGACGAAGCCATGTACATCGCCAAGGCGGCTGGCCGCGATCGCGTGCAGGTCGCCGCGGACCGTGCAGCACCCTGAGGCCGATGCCGGAGGGTGTCAGGCGGGGAGGTGCTGGCGTTGTGGCTGCTGTGCCTGCTGTGGCTGCCGTGCCGACCGTTTGCGACAGAGCCGGCTCCAGACAAACTGCTCGGGATCCTCCTCATGGATGGCGGCCAGGGGCACTTCGGCCCGGGCCATGGTGGCATGCCCGCCGGCGGAACCCACGTCCCCGAAGGTGGCGGCGGCCAGCTTGCCCAGGTCGCGCACCCCGCGGCTCTGCCCGTCACCCCGGAAGATGCAGATGATGCGCCCCTCGAAGAGCCCGGCCACGGTGGTCCAGGAGATTTCCTGCACGCCCATGAAGAAATCCGCCAGAATCACCAACACATCGGGATTTTCCACCGGGCCCATGAACACGTGCAGGCCGTTTTTGTCAAAGCGGATCTGCTCGATGGCCCGGGAAAAATAGTGCAGCCAATCCAGGCGGAACTCGCTGCGGGCCACCTTACGCAGCAGACCCTGGTCCGCCAGGGGGGTGAGCATGCGGAAGGCGCGCACGTCCACGTCGGAAAAGGCGCGGCCAAAGCTGTTGGTGTCGGCCTTGATGGCATACTGCAGTGCCGTGGCCAGGCGCTTGCCGGGTTTGATGCGCATGGCCCGCAGATATTCCACTAGGATGGTGGAATTGGCGCCGTAATCCGTTTTGATTTCCACAAAGTCCGCCAGCACGGGTTTTTCCGGCACCAGGGGGTGGTGGTCGATGACGATGGAAAACCGGAAGTCCTCGAAGACGGGATGGTGGTGCGGCTGGGAATCCACCAAGGCGAACTTGGTGTATGTGCTCGCTTTTTCAAAATTGTAAAATTCTGTGGGGATGCGCAGGTAGCGGATCATGGAAAGGTTGTCCGGCCGGCGTACTTCATTGACGTGCATGATGCCCACGGCCTTGACCTTGCCCTGCATGATGCGCTGCAGGGCCAGGGCCGAGGCCAGGGCGTCGGGGTCGGCGTTGATGAGGATCAGCCAGCGGTCCTCGCGCTGAAACAGTTTTTCCAGCTGGGCGCATTGCGTGGTCAGGGTGCGGAAGTACCCCATGGGATCATCCCCCGTTCGGCACGGGTGTCCCCGCGCCTCGTTGCTTGAGGAACAGCGGCAGCCCCGCCGCCACCAGCACCACGTCCTCGCAGCACCGGGCCAGGGCCTGGTTGCAGGCCCCCAGGCTGCGCACGAACCGCCGGGTGGCGGCGCTGGCGGCAATGGGTCCCAACCCCACCTCGCAGGACACCAGGGTCACGGCCATGCGATCCTGCACCGCCGCCAGGGTCTGACACAGGGCCTCCACCGCCTCTTCGTTTCCCGCGGCGGCTTCGCCCTGGGCCTCCAGCACGGCAAAGAGCCAAAATTCCACACTGTCCACCAGCACGGCGGCCACGCCTGCCCGGGCGGCGCGGACCAGGGCTTCGGACAGGGCCGCGGGCACGGCGGCGACCTCCTCCACCTGCAGCGTGGGCGAACGCTCCCGGCGGTGCTGCTCGATCTGCTGCCGAAAGGCTAGATCCCGGGCCTTGCCGGTCACCAGCAGCCGGTGCGGGCCGGCATCTTCCAGGAACCGGGCCATGGCCCAGGCGGACTTGCCGCTTTTTTCTCCGCCCAATACCAGCCTGTGCATCACCCTGCCTTGCCTTGCCCGGCACGTTGCAGCCAGCGGATGGACGACACCACACCCGCCCAGTCGAACACCTCCACCATGCGCCGGGCCTGGGGGGCGCCGGTCAGTAACGCCCTGGCCAGGCGATCCCCGGCGGCGTCCAGCCGGTCCAGGGGCAGATGCCTGTGGCCGGCCCCCCGCGGCTCGGGACAGGAAAGATGCAGCATCCCGCAGCGGGTCAGGGCCGCGGCGTCTGGTGTCTCGCCACTCAGGAGCAGATGCCCCAGGTCAAGGCACAGGCCCATGTCCAATTCGTACGCCAGGGCGACCACGGATTCAAGCGGCACGGCCGGGATATTTTCCAGCAGCAGCATGGACGAAGGCAGGCCGGCCGCCGTCCAGGCCGCCACCACGCGCCGCAGCCGGGCCGGGTCCTGGAACGGGTGCAGCACACAGGCCCAGGGCCGCAGGGGGAGGGCGCGGTGCAGGAGCTGCAGGCATACGGCGGCGGGGTCGGCCGGAAGCGTCGCGGTGGGGAGATCGTCCAGATCCAGGGGCAGATGCAGGTGATAGCGCAGGGGCAGGGCGGCCAGGGCCTCCCAGGTGGCAGCGGGGTAGTCCAGGCAGGCGGCGGACTCGAAGAGGCAGATTCCCACCTCGGCCACGTCCATGGCCTGCGCCGCTTCGGCATGCGCCAGGAACCGGCAGTTTTCCAGCACGTCCCCGGGCAGGACCCAAGACGGAACGGCGATGGAATCAGGCGGCACGGCGATGGAATCAGGCGGCACGATCATCCCAACAGCGACAGGGCGGTTTCCTTCTGCCGCACCTTCACCAGCAACGCCGAGCGGCGACAGGCCGGATGGGCCGAGGCGGCGGGCAGAAAGCGCGACGCCGGCAGCCGCAGCTCACGGCCATACAGCCGGCGCTTGCCAGCCCGGGAAAGGAACAGGGCATCCCGGGCCCGGGTGCAGGCCACATAGAACAGCCGGCGCTCCTCCTCCAGGTCCGGCCCCTGGTGCGGGCTGCCGGGCTGTACCGAGCCCGTGAGCAAGCCGGGCCCGGCAAAGGGCACCAGGCCGTCTTCCAGGGCAGGGAGGAATACAGCGCGAAATTCCAGGCCCTTGGCGGCATGCATGGTCATGATGCGGATGGACTGGCTGCGGGCGCGGACCTGTTCCGCCTCGGTCTGCAGGGCCAGCCAGTTGCAGAAGGCCTGCCAGGTGCCCTGGGCTGCAAAGACGGCCATGAGCTCCCGGAACTGCGCCGAGGCCCAATAGCCGGCATCGAAGGGCGGCGTGGCGGCCAGCACCCTGGGCAACACATCCGGGCCCCGGGCCAGGACATGCTCGGGGATCAGGGCCGTGGCGTCCCCTGTGGTCTCCTCCGCCAGGTCCTCGAACCCCAGCCCCAGCATGGCTCGCACCGAGCGGATAATCAGGGCCGTGCGGGGCTCCTCCCAGAATCGTTCCACCTCGGCTGCGGCCACGGGCAGGCCGGCCTCGGCCAGGGCGGCGCGCAGGGGGACAGCCAGGGAGGCGAGGCGCACCAGCACGGCCATGTCCCCGGGAGCCAGCGTGCCCGCCAGGCCCGTGCCGGCGAGGGAGCCACCTGCGGCGTCCTGGAGGGTGTGACTGGTGGCGCCCAGGAGCTGACGCATTTGCTGGGCCATCCATTGGGCTTCGGCTGCCGTGCTGGGGGCCTCGAACAGGCGGATGCAGGCCTCGCCGCGGCGCACCGGGCGAATGATGGGCCGCATGAGGAAGTCCTCGGCGGGGAACACGGCTGCCGCCACGTCCAGGATGGCCGGCAGGGAGCGGTAGTTTTCTTCCAGGGTGGCCGTGTGCAACAGGGGCCAGTGACTGCGGAGGGTTTCCTGCACGGCGGCGGCGGCGCCGCGGAATCCGTAGATGCTCTGATCCGGATCGCCGATGAGGAACAGCCCGTCGCCGTCGGAGGGCATGAGCTGGGCCAGACAATGGAGCTGCAGGGGGGTCAGGTCCTGCACCTCGTCCACCAGCACGTGGGTCCAGGGCCGCTGCCAGATGCCATGCTGCATGGACTGCAGCCAGAATTCCAGCAGGTCCGTGTAATCCGCCAGGTTCACATGCTCCTTGCGCTTGCTGTAGCGCAGGAGGATGTCTTCCCACTGGTCCAGGCGTTCCAGGCGCTCCCGGGCCAGCTGGCAGGCGTCGTACAGGGAATCGGCCTCCCTGGCGGTGAGGCCGGGGCGGGCGGCCTGGGCGGATTCGCGGAACAGGCGGCGGGCCGTGGGCTCGTCCATGAGGGTGGGGGGATCGCCGGCATAGCCTGCGCTCCAGACTTCATAGGCCAGGGCGTGGAGGGTGTCTGCCCGGGGGATGGCCTGAGAGTCTCCCAGGGTGGTCAGAAGGCGTTCTTCCAGCTCCGCCGCGGCCTTGCGGGTAAAGGTCACCAGCAGCACGTGCCGGGCGGGATGGCCGGCCTCCAGGAGGGTCAGACAGCGGGCCAGCAGGGTCCGGGTCTTGCCGGCGCCGGGACCGGCCACCACCAGCACCGGCCCGGGCCCGGCCACGGTCGCGGCCTGCTGGGCGGGATTGAGGCTGGCCGGAGTGATGGCCGGGGGCGGCTCCCCGGCAGCTGCCTGGCCAGATGTTTGGCCAGCTGCCTGAATGGACGGGGATACGGGGTCGCCATCGTCCTGGGCATCGCCACCGCTGCGGGGCTCCCGTTTGCGTCTGGTGGTGGGCAACCGGCCACCCTGAGCGCGGGCGGCGCGCTCCTCGTCGGAAAAGACCCGGATCACGCCGAACTCCCCGTCATAGCCAGCCTGGCGGATGACCTGGCCCCGGCGCATGCGGTCCAGGGCTTCGGCCAGCACGGGGTTGAGCCGGCGCACGTCCTCCAGGGGAGCCTCACGCAGCACGTGCAGCTCCGGCCCCAGGCGCTGCAGGGTCTTGGCATACAATTGTTTGACTTTCTTGGTGGTGGGCCCGGCGGCAAGCACGTCGGCAATGCATTCGGACAGGGGGAACAGGGAGGTGAACCCCGGCTGCATGACCGGCTGCACCGGGACGGTGCGATCCGCCAGCTCCATCACCCGGTGCAGCACCCCCACGGTCAGGGGCTTGCCGCAGACGGGGCAGCGGTCCTCGGGAAACATCTGCACCGTGGGGTCCACCCGCACGCCGCAGGCGCGGTGGCCGTCCAGGTGGTACTTGCCTTCTTCTGGAAAAAATTCCACCGTTCCCAAGAACTTGTGGGAGAGTCCCTCCCGCTGCAGGGCATGGAAGATGCCGGCGTAGTCCGGCTCGCCCTGGAAGAGATTGCATTCCCGGGCCAGTTTTTCGCCGGAGTGGGCGTCGGAATTGGAGATGAGGGAATAGCGGTCCAGGGCGGAGATGCGCCAGTTCATCTCCGGGTCCGAAGAAAGGCCGGTTTCCAGGGCGAAGATGTGGCGGGCGAGGTCCCCGAAACATTCCTCCACCGAATCGAACCCGGATTTGGAGCCGAACAGGGAGAACCACGGCGTCCAGATGTGGGCCGGGACCAGGAAGGCCTGGGGATGCAGCTCCAGGACCATTTCCAGCAGGTTGCGGGAGTCCAGCCCCAGGATGGGCCGGCCGTCGGAGGCCAGGTTACCGATGGCGGCCAGTTTGCGGTTCAGGGCGCGGGCGGTCTCAAAATCCGGTACAAACACCAGATTGTGCACCTTGCGCACCTTGCCGCCGCGTTTATAAATGGAGCTGATCTCCGCCTGGAGCATGAACAGGGTGCGGCCGGGCAGGGGGGCCCCCTCCAGCTCGGGGAGTTCACGGCCCAGGCCGCGCTCGTCCTTGAGCCGGTACAGGCCGCTGGCCTGATGGGGGGTAAGGGCGGCCTCCAGCTCGTCCAGCCAGGCGGGGTGGGTGAAGTCGCCGGTTCCCAGCACGTCCACGCCCTTGGCCCGGGCCCAGGCGGCCAGCAGCCGGGGGGTGAGGGCCTTGCTGGTGGCCCTGGAGTAGCGGGAATGGATGTGCAGGTCGGCAATGAACGTCTTCATGCGTCAATCCATGGGCTTGTCAGCGTCGGAATACCATCGCGGATGAGACCGCGCCACAGGACCGCTGCCATGGACTGACTCTAGCAAAATTCTACACTGAACGCCACTCTGCTACGCCGACGTCAACACCCATGTGAGTTCATGTTTGTTGTGGGAAAGATGCAGCAGCGTTCCGCCAATCTCCAGGAATCCCTGCATGGTGGCATAGTCCGTTTCCCCCTGGAACTTGAGGGTGCAGACGAAGTTGCGGCAGTGGCCATAAGCGATCCAACGGCGAATATACTCAAGCAGTCTGGCTGGATAACAGATGACGTCGGAAAAAATCCAGTCAGGATGCACGTCATTGTTGGAGGCGCGGGGATCAATGCCAAAGGCGCTGCCGCGGCGCTCGGTCACGCCGGGCAGGGCGGCCACCCGCGGA
>JAIWOE010000013.1 GCA_020217165.1 Desulfovibrio sp.
TCCAGGGGGGCGCGGTCCACGGCCAGCACCCGGCAGCCCAGCCGGGCCAGCACCCAGCTCCAGCCACCGGGGGAGGCTCCCAGGTCCAGGCACAGGGCGCCGGGCTCGGGTTGGCGGTCCAGGCGGGTGAAGAGTTCCCAGAGCTTGAGGTAGGCCCGGCTGGGCGGGCCTGTTTTGTCCTCCACAAACCGGACCTCTCCAAGGGGAAAGGGGGAGTTGCACCGGGGCGCGGCCAGCAGGGTGTGCTCATCCAGCAATGTCCAGGCCCCCAGGGGGGCGGTGGGCAGGGGATCGCCAAACCGATGCGGCCGGGCCGAGACCGGCGGCAAATGCTCCTGGATGAGGGCCGCCCGGCGGTGATGGGCGTGGCTGTAGCAGACCCAGTTGCGCTGGATGGCCTTGAGGGCCTTGGCTGCCTGGGAGATGGACGGCGCCTGGATGCGCCGGGGCTCGTGCCAGAGGTGCTGGGCCCAGGCCGGGGGCGTGGCCGGGGCTCGCTGCAGCACATGCAGCCGGCCCAGGGCATGGAAGCCGATGCCGTGCGCCTGGAGCTCGCCCTGCAGGGCGTGTTCGAAGCCCTGGGGCGCCAGACAGGCGGCAGGGTATGGAATCTCCTGGGGCAAGGATGGCGGATCGCCGGGATTTGGGATAGTCACGGGGGCATGCATCTCGTCTGCCACGGTCTCGTTTTCCTCGCTGCGGCCCTGTTGTTTCAAGTGGAGCTCATCGCCGCCAAGGCCATGCTGCCGGGGTTCGGCGGTAGCTCCCTGGTCTGGGCGGCGGCCATGCTGGCGTTTCAGGTGTTCCTGCTGGGTGGCTATGCCTGGGCCGCCTGGGTTGGCAGCCGGTTGGAACGCCCGTGGGGCCGCGCACTGCACGGGGCGCTGCTGCTGGTGATGGCGGGGATGTTTCCCCTCCATCTGGAAGCCTTGTCCACCCCGGGCGTGGTCCCCATTCCCTGGCCCGAAGTCGCCTGGGCAGACATCGCCTGCATGCTAGCCCTCACCGTGGGGCCGGCCTTCGTCATGCTGGCCACGGTTTCCGTGGTCTGTCAACGATTGCTTGCCATGTCCAGCCTGCCGCAGGCCGCGCGCCCCTATGGCCTCTACGCCATGTCCAACCTGGGCTCCTTTGTGGGATTGCTCAGTTATCCCGTGATGGTGGAGCCGTTTTTCGACCTGGATGTCCAGTTGATGGCCTGGCAGGTGGGCTACCTGCTGGTGGTGGCGCTGCAGGCCTTGGTCCTGTGGCGACTCAGGCCCACACCGCAGGAGGCGGTGACGGCTGCCACAGCGCCGGCGGCGGTGTCGCCTCGTGTGCAGGCGCGCTGGCTGCTGCTGGCTGCGGCAGGATCCGCCATGTTCATCGCCACCACCAACGTGATCACCATGGATCTGGCCTCCATCCCTTTGCTGTGGATAGTGCCAATATCATTGTATTTATTGAGTTTTGTCCTGGTGTTCAAGAATCCTCCCTGGCTGCCGGCCTGGGTGCGCTCGCGTTTTGCCCTGGCCCTGGCCGTGGGCAGCCTGCTGTTTCTGCTGGCATCCCTTTCCTATCATCTGCCGGTGCAGGTGGCCTTGCCGGCCTATTGGCTGACGCTGCTGGCCGTCTGCCTGGTGTGCCATGGGGAGCTTTCCCGCACAGCGCCCAAGGATCCGCGACGCCTGGGGCGGTTCTATCTGCTGTTGTCCCTGGGTGGGGCCCTGGGCAGCCTGCTGGCAGGATATGTGGCGCCCCTGGTGGCCACCAGCCTGGCGGAATACCCGGCGGCCCTGTGCCTGGCCGCGGCGGCGGTGTCCATGGGGGAGCAGGCGCCGCGTGGTCCGGGACGCCGCACCTGGTGGGATCGCCCCGCGCGGGTGCTGGGCATGCTGGCCCTGGTGCTGGCCTGGCCGGTGGTGCTGACCCTGTGGCCCGAGGTGCCCACTAACCTGCTGGCCGGCTGTGCGGGCATGGGGGTGGCGGTGTTGTATTTTCGACTGGAGACCCAGCCACGCACGGCGGCCTATGTGGCGGCCATGCTGCTGGCGGCCACCCAGCTGCTGCCTGGCCTGGTGCCGGGGCGCGTGCTGCACAGCGCGCATCGCAATTTTTATGGCATCACCACGGTGTACGATAGCGGCCCGCGCCGGCATCTCAAGCACGGCACCACCCTGCACGGCTCCCAGTTTCTGGACCCGGCCCGCGCCGGCGAGGCCCTCACGTATTATCACGTCACCACCCCGTCCGGGGCCCTGCTGGCCCGGCAGGAGGAAGCGCTGGACGCGGTGCACCCCCTGGGGCTGGTGGGCCTGGGCACGGGCAGTCTGGCCGTGTACGCCCGTCCGGGGCAGGCCGTGGACATCTTTGAACTGGATCCCCACAATGGCCAGGTGGCCAGCACCTGGTTTTCGTTTTTGGACCACAGCCCCGGCGAGCTGCGTCTGACCTTTGGCGATGCCCGGCTGACCCTGCGCGGGGTTGCGGCGGGACGATACGGCATCCTGGTGGTGGATGCCTTTAACAGCGATTCCATCCCCGTGCACCTGCTCACCCGCGAGGCCCTGGGGGAATATGGACGGGTGCTACGCGAGGACGGCCTGCTGTTGTTGCATGTCTCCAATAAATATCTGGACCTGCCGCCGGTGGTGCAGGCCACGGGGCAGGCCGCCGGCTGGCTGGTGCTGGAAAAGGCGTACGTGGGGACGGTGCATTCCGACGCCGAAGCCTGCGTGTGGATGGCCCTGACGCGGGACCCAGCCACGGCCGCCCGGCTGGTGGCGCGTTTTGGCTGGCGGGATCTGCGCAACCAGCCGCAGGTCCGCTCCGTGCGGCCCTGGACGGACCGCTTCAGCAATGTGCTCGGGGTGCTGCGCTAAGGCAGCAGCCCAGTCCCTTGGCTCCTGGTCTCCCGGTTCGTGCGGGGTATGCGGCGCATCAGCCGTCGCGTTGCATGTCCGTGATCACCTCGCTAAGGGCTTGCGCCTGACGCAGCAGTTCGCCGACGGCCTGGGCCGAGCGCCCCATACTTTCCGAGGTCTGGGCCGAGATGACGTTTATGTCTTCAAGACTACGGTTGATTTCTTCGCTGGTGGCGGACTGTTGTTCCGAGGCCGTGGCAATGGAGCTGACCTGGTCCGATGCCAGTTCCACCAGGGAGACGATTTCCCGCAGGGCCTCGCCGGACTGGGCAGCCAGGGCGGTGACGTCGCTGATGGCATCGGCCGCGCTGTCCACGCCTACGGCGCTGGTGCGGGCTCCCTGCTGAATGCCGCCAATGGCCTGTCCCACTTCCTTGGTGGCCTGCATGGTTTTTTCCGCCAGCTTGCGCACTTCGTCGGCCACCACGGCAAAGCCTCTGCCGGCGTCGCCAGCCCGGGCGGCCTCGATGGCGGCATTCAGGGCCAGGAGGTTGGTCTGGTCGGCGATGTCGCTGATGACGTCCAGGATTCTGCCGATGCTTTCGGCCCGCTCACCCAGGCTGGCCATGTCTTCCTTCACGGCCCGGGCCTGCACGCCCACGCGGTCGATGGATTCCACCACCTTGCGCACCACCTCAGCGCCAGTTTCGGCCTTGTTGCGGGCCTGGGCCGCGGTCTGGGCTGCCTGGGAGGCGCTGCGGGCCACCTCCAGCACCGTGGCGTTCATTTCTTCCATGGCCGTAGCGGTCTCGCTCACGCGGGCAGCCTGGCGCTGGGAGCCCTGGGTGGCTTCCTCGATGCGGCTAGCCAGCTCGTTCGAGGCGCCGGAGACCACGGCGACCACACTTTCCAGGCGTGAGGCGGCCTCCTGCATGCCCTGGCGACGGGCCTGCTCGGCCTGAGCGCGGGCCTGGTCTGCCTCGGCCACGGCCAGGCGGGCGCGTTCGGCCTCGCGGGCGGCCTCGGCTTGCCCGGCGGTGACCTTCTCCAGTTCCTGCTTGAGTTTATCCACCATGCGGCGCAGGCCTTCGGCCAGGACACCCACCTCATCGCGCTGGCGCACCTCCAGGGGCGTATCCAGGCGCCCCTCGGTCACGGCCCTGGAAAATGCCAGGCAGCGGCCCAGGGGGCCGGTGATGGACCGGGTGACCAGCACGGTGAGCAGCACGGCCAGCAGCACGCCGCCGGCGGTGAGGGCCTGGATACGGGTGGTGATGTTGGCATACGTGGCGTCGGCGATGGTATTCTTGCGCTCGGCATTTTCCTCGTTGATGTCCGTGAGTCTGTCCAGGACGTCGCGCGCGGCGTTGAAGGTCTGGCGGGATTCGCCAAGCACCAGGGCCATGGCCTGCTGGCGGCCTTCGGGGGTGCCGGCGAGCAGGCCGTCCACCACGCGGCGGGAAACGGCCGTCCAAATGGCGCGCTTGGCTTCATACTCTGAAAAAAGGGCGCGCTCGGCGTCGGTGTCCACCAGTTTTTTGTACTTTTCCCAGCGGTCGTGCGCCTGTTGCAGGTTGGAATTGTACTCCTTGATGAGCTCCTGATAGACCGGGGAGGCAGGGTCGGCGAACACGAGGGAGCGCTCGGCAATGACCAGTTGGTGCAGGTCCCGGTCCGCCTCCAGTAGCAGGGCCTGGCTGGGCAGGTTGGTCTGGAACAGGGCATCCAACTGGTCGCCCTCCGCCTTGACCCCGGCCAGGCCCACCCAGCCCAGGACCAGGAGCAGCGCCGTGAGCAGGGTATAGGATACGAGTAACCGCAGGCCAAGACGCGAGTCCCGAAGCACATTCATGGGAACCCCCCCCGAGAGATGAGTCGTTAGCAGGCTCCGGTTGCCTGGGAGTGGTGCATCCCCCTGGCGCAGCCCATGGCGTTAGCCCCTGCGCTGCGCTTCTTCTCCCCGCATTCCGGATGGAGGAACTCAGTTGCTCCCCCCATACCACAAGTATGAGTTTGTGGGCAAGCATTCTACACCAAGGGCTGGCCACAACGCAGCACGGCCGGCGGGAACGCATGCGCTCCGGCCGGCCGTGGAACACTGGGCAGGGAAGGGCCGGGCTGGCGCTATTTGCCGGTAAGGTCCTTCTTGCCGTCGATGAGATCCTGCACCACGCCCGGATCGGCCAGGGTGGAGGTATCGCCGAAGTCGTCGTACACGCCGGCGGCGATCTTGCGCAGCACGCGGCGCATGATCTTGCCGGAACGGGTTTTGGGCAGACCCTCGGTGAACTGGATGACTTCCGGCGTGGCGATGGGCCCGATTTCCGTGCGCACCCAGGCCCTGAGGGCTTTGCGCAGGTCTTCAGACTCGTCGATGCCTGTCTTGAGGGTCACGTACGCGTATATGGACTCGCCCTTGATGGGGTGGGGCATGCCCACCACCGCGGCCTCGGCCACGGCCTCGTGGGACACCAGGGCGCTTTCCACCTCGGCCGTGCCCATGCGGTGGCCGGACACGTTGATGACGTCATCCAGGCGGCCCATGATCCAGAAGTAGCCGTCGTCATCCACGCGCGCACCGTCGCCGGATTCGTACATGCCGGGGAAGCGCTGGAAGTACGTGGACTTGTACCGTTCCGGATCCCCAAACACGCCGCGAAGCATGCCTGGCCAGGGTTTGCGAATGACCAGATGCCCGCCTTCGTTGGGGCCGGCCTGGGTGCCGTCGGCGCGGACGATGGCCGCATCCACCCCAGGCAGGGGCTTGGTGGCGGAGCCGGGCTTCAGGGTGGTGGCGTATGGCAGGGCGGAAATGAGGATGCCGCCAGTTTCCGTCTGCCACCAGGTGTCCACGATGGGCTTGGTGCCGGCGCCGATGTAGGTGTGGTACCACATCCAGGCTTCGGGGTTGATGGGTTCCCCCACGGAGCCCAGCAGGCGCAGGGAGGAGATATCGTGCTTGCGGGTCCACTCCACGCCCTCGCGCATGAGGGCGCGCACCACGGTGGGGGCGGTGTAGAAAATGTTGACCTTAAATTTTTCCACCACCTGCCAGAAGCGATCCGGCCCGGGCCAGGAGGGCACGCCTTCGAACATGAGGGAGGTGGCGCCCAGGCACAGGGGGCCGTAGACGATGTAGCTGTGGCCGGTGATCCAGCCCACGTCGGCGGTGCACCAGTAGACATCGTTGTCGGTGACGTCGAAGACCCACTGGGTGGTGTGCGCGGCGTAGGTCAGGTAGCCGCCGGTGGTGTGCACCACGCCCTTGGGTTTGCCGGTGGAGCCGGAGGTGTACAGGATGAAGAGGATGTCCTCGGCGTCCATGGGCTCGGGTTCGCAGACATCGGTGATGCCCTCGGCGTGCATGCAGTCATGCCACCAGCAATCGCGGCCTTCCTGCATGCCCACCTCCAGCCCGGCGCGGTTGACCACGATGCAGTGCTCCACGGAGGGACACTTTTTCATGGCTTCGTCGGCATTGGGTTTGAGGGGGATGGTGCGGCCGGCGCGCAATACGGCATCCGCCGTGACCACCACCTTGGCCGTGCTATCCTGGATGCGGTTCTGCAGGGAGACGGCGGAGAAGCCTGCAAAGACGATGGAATGCATGGCCCCGATGCGGGCGCAGGCCAGCATGGCAATGGCCAGCTCGGGAATCATGGGCAGGTAGAGGGACACACGGTCGCCTTTTTTGACGCCCTTGGCCTTGAGCACGTTGGCAAAGCGGCAGACTTCCGTGTGCAGCATCTGATACGTATAGACCTTGACATCTTCCTCGGGCTCGCCCTGCCAGATGATGGCTGCCTTGTTGCGCCGGCCGTTTTCCAGATGCCGGTCCAGGCAGTTGTAGGAGACGTTGAGCTTGCCGCCGGCGAACCATTTGATCTCCGGCTTGTGCATGTCATATTCAAGGGTCTTTTCCCAGGGGCTGAACCAGGTGACGAGCTCCTTGGCGCGCTCTGCCCAGAATCCCTCCGGGTCCTCGTCCGCCCGTTTGTACAGCGCCTCGTATGCTTCCATGGTGGGCACATAGGCCTTGGCGCGCGGGTCCTGAATGGGGGCAAAGGTGCGCTTTTCTTTAGACAAGCTCTCGATATCCAATTCGCTCATACAGGAGGCTCCTGGGTCTTGTATGGAAAGGTGACGCTGGCGCGGCAGGCGGTACGGCGTCTGCATCGTTGATTCCTGCCGTCTTGCCATTACGATATGCGCCAAACCGGGACCCTTGGCAAGCCAGCCGCCGCCGCAGGACTGCCGTTCATCGAAAACAATCCTCCGTTGCCCGGCCACCCTCCCGGGCGCGTCCCTTGACCTGACCCCGGCCCGGGCATAGAGAGCCGCCATGTTGATTTAGCAATCATTTTTGCCCGGGAGAGCGCATGCCCAGCCTCGCCATTCCGCAAACCATCGTGCTCTTGACTTTTTCCAACATATTCATGACCTTTGCCTGGTACGCCCACCTCAAACACCTGCACACGCGGTCCTGGATGGTGGCGGCCCTGGCCAGCTGGGGCATCGCCCTGTTTGAATACCTCATCCAGGTGCCGGCCAACAGGCTGGGGTACACGGTCCTCACCCTGCCACAGCTGAAAATCCTGCAGGAAGTCATCACCCTGGCCGTGTTCGTGCCATTTTCCGTCTGGTACATGGGCAATCCCCTCAAACTGGACCATCTTTGGTCTGGCCTGTGCCTGCTTGGCGCGGTATACTTTGCCTTCAGAAGCTGAGACCTAGCCCGCCCGGGCTGATGTGCGCACTTCAACCACGCTGGCGGCTTGCATGAAACGTGTGCTTCTGGTTGACGACGACGTGGAACTGAGCGGCATGCTTACGGAATATCTGGAGCGTGAAGGCATGGCCGTGGTGGCCAGGCACGATGGCCTGGCCGGGGTGGAGGCCTGCCGCGCCGAGAGTTTCGACATTGCCGTGCTGGACGTGATGATGCCCGGCATTGACGGCATGGAGGTCCTGCGGCGCATCCGCGCCTTCAGTCGCCTGCCCGTGCTCATGCTCACCGCCCGTGGTGACGAGGTGGATTGTGTGGTGGGCCTGGAGCTGGGGGCGGACGATTACGTGGCCAAACCCTGCACCCCGCGGGAGCTGGCGGCCCGGCTGCGGGCCATCCTGCGCCGCACGGCCAGGGAGGACCAGGCAGAGGGGCACGCCGTGGACGTGCTCACCGTGGGGGCGCTGACCATGTGGCCCCAGGAGCGCCGGGCCCAGTGGCAGGGGGCGCCCCTGGAGCTCACCAGCACGGAATACAGCCTGCTGGAACTCCTGGCCCGCAACGCCGGCCGTCCCGTGAGCAAGGCCGACCTTTCCGAACAGGCCCTGGGCCGGCCCCTGGCGCGGTACGATCGCAGCATCGACGTGCACATGAGCAGCATCCGTCACAAGCTGGCCGCCGGCGATGACACCCGCGCCTGGATTCAGACCATCCGCGGCCTGGGCTACCAGTTTGTGAGAATTTGACGCCATGGGCAGGTTGTTCTGGAAATTCTTCTTCGCCTTCTGGTGCGCCCTGCTGCTGGCCGGGCTTGGGGTGTGGCTGGGATTGACCCTCTATGGCCGCACCGCCCGGGATGCCGCGCCCTCGGCCCTGGCCACCGGCCCCCGGGCCTCCTTCATGGCCGATACCCTGGCGGACCTGCTGACCCGCGGCGAGGTGGATGCCGTAGTGGGCGTGCTGCAGGCCTGGGCGAGCCTGCACCCGGCCCTGCAGTGGACCTATGTGGTGGATGCCCGGGGTGAAGACCTGCTCGGCCGCCAGGTGCCGGATATGCTCCTGGCCCAGGCCCGGGGCACGGCCCTGCCGTTCAGCCAGGAGTCCAGGCCCGAGCCATGGTTCTCCGCCGTGCGGGAGGTGTACGACCCCGGTGGGGCCCTGCATCTGGTGTTCACGGCGGCAGATCCCCAGTTCGAGGGGCTGGCGCGACCCCTGCCCGGGCCCCCCGGCGCTGTATCCAATGGCGTCCCCATGGGACCGCCCCCCCGGTTTCTGCCCCTGGCCACCGGGCTCCTGGCCAGTCTGGTGGCCAGCGCCCTGCTGGCCTGGCACTTCGCCAAGCCGGTGCGGTTGCTGCGTTGGGCCCTGGGCGCCGTGGCTGCAGGCCGGCTGGACACCCGGGTCCAGCCCCTTATGGGTAACCGGCGGGACGAAATCGCCGACCTGAGCCGTGATTTCGACCGCATGACCGAGGAACTGCAGCACCACATCGCCGCCCAGCGCCGGCTGTTGCACGACGTCTCCCACGAACTGCGTTCCCCCCTGGCCCGGTTGCAGGCGGCCATCGGCCTGGCCCGGCAGGATCCGGCAAAAATGTCCACCACCCTGGACCGCATTGAACGCGAGGGCCAACGCCTGGACCGGCTGGTAGGCGAAATCCTGACCCTGGCCCGGCTGGAGAGTGGCCCGGAGCGTGGCCCCGGCGAGCCTCTGGATCTGGTTGAGGTTTTAAACTATGTGCTGGCCGATGTGCACTTCGAGGCCCAGGCGGCGGAAAAAACATTGAATTTTAGCGGGATGGAGGCATGCGCCATGCAGGGTCATGGCGAGCTGCTGCACCGTGCCCTGGAGAACATCCTGCGCAATGCCGTGCACCACACTCCTCGGGGCACCGCGGTACAGGTGTGTATGGCCCTGGAGGCTGCCGGGCCGTCGGGAGGCAGGCAGGCGACGATCACGGTGTGCGATGCCGGCCCCGGTGTGCACCCCGAGGAACTGGAGGCAATTTTTTCCCCCTTCCACAGGGCCGCACCCCTTGCCTTGTCGGCGTCCGGGGCTTCCGGCGAGGCCAGGAGCGGCTTTGGCCTGGGGCTGGCCATTGCCCGGCGGGCCGTGGAGGCGCACCGCGGCACGGTGTACGCAAGGAACCGGGAAGAGGGGGGCTTGTGCGTGGAAGTTCGGCTGCCCGTGGCGTGAAGGCGTGAGTTCCGTTCCGTCTCAGTCAAAAGAGCCGCGTCGAGGAGGGGTGACGCAAAGGGAGGCCAGGCTGCGACCTCCCTTTGGCTGCAAGGGGGCGTGGGTGGCCGGGGGCATCAGGCCATCTGGCTGAGGCTGGAGGCCACGCTGAACCGAGACGCCGCCCCGTATTGCGAGAGGAGGGTTTTCAGCAGGTCCTCGGCCAGCCCCAGCCCCTGGCCCAAACCCTGGCCCAA
>JAIWOE010000260.1 GCA_020217165.1 Desulfovibrio sp.
TGGCCCCGCCGTGGGTCTGGCCCGCAAGGATTCGCAGGCCCTGGCTGAAGGCATGTCCCTGCAGGAGGCCATGGACAATGCGTCCCTGGTGTTGCTGGTCAAGGAGAGCTTCTCATATGGGGAATACGTAGACACCCTCATTGCCACCCGTGCCCCCAGACGCAGGATCACTGCGGAGGAAAACACCGCCATGCTGTCCATGATCCAAGCCGGGCAGGCGGACTACATGCTGCTTGCGCCGGAAGAGGCTGAACACCTGTTCACCCTGGACGCCTTTTCCAGGGATTCCTTCCGCATCGTGCACTTTCGAGACGTGCCGCCCGGCAACCGCCGGTATCTGATGTGCAGCCGGGCCACGCCCCTGGCGCTTCTTTCGCGGCTCAACCAGGGGCTGCGCGGCGTGCCGGCGCTTCCCGGGCAATAGTTCCCCCATGGCGTCCGGGGCTTCTTTCCTGGCGCTTCCCCTTGCGCTGCCCGCGGATTCGTGGTTTACACTGAGGCAACCAGTTGTCATGGCTGCCACACGTTTCCACAGGAGATTCGCATGCTCAGCCCACGAATGAACGATGCGTTGAACGAACAGGTCAAATGGGAACTGTATTCCTCGTACCTGTACCTCGGCATGGCTTCCTGGTGTGCCCAGAAAGGGCTGCTCGGATTCGCACACTGGATGCGAATGCAGGCCCAGGAAGAGCTGTTTCATGCATTGAAGTTTTACGACTACATTGTTGAGCGCGGTGGCGTCACCGTTCTTGCATCCATTGATGCTCCCACGCAGGAATGGGAAACGCCGCTGGCGGTATTTGAATATGCGTTGCACCATGAATTCAGTGTGACAAAACGCATCAATGACCTCATGGACGTGGCCCAGGCAGAACGCGACCATGCCTGCGCAATCTTCCTGCAGTGGTTCGTGACGGAACAAGTGGAGGAAGAAGATTCCTTCAATGACATCCTGGCCAAGTTGCGCCTCATCGGCGGCCAGGGGGAAGGCCTGTTTATGATGGACAAGGAGCTTGCCGCGCGTCCCGCGCCAACGCCTCCTGCGGCCTGAGTCTCCTGAAGGGCATCTCGGGTGTTGGCAAGAAGGGCATGCCCGAACCCACACGATGCTGTTGCGCCAATTAACAGTCGGCGGCCCCGGCACCGCGTCCGGGCCTTCGACGCCATGAATCAAGGGAGCATCCCGCATGTCTGCAGACGCCTCCTCGCCTTTCCATCAGGCGTTGTGTCAAGCCATGGATTTGTGTGCCAAGGCGGTGGAATTCTATGCGCAGGCTGCCCAGGCCTGCACGGACAACTCCATTCGGCAGGTCTTCACGCGCATTGGCGACATCAAGACCGCCCGCCTCAAAAAATTTGATGCCATGCTCGCTGCCCTGGCAACCAAGGATGCCCCGGCGGCCTGTCAATTGGACGAGACAAACCTGGCTGGCAATGACGCCGTGTTTTCCGGCGCCACGGCCGGGCTCCCAAAAACCTGCCCCCCGTCGGCCATGGCTGCCATCGACGCAGGCCTTGCCCTGGAACTGGAACTCAAGGCCTTTTATGAACGCCGCCTCGCCCAGGCGCAGTTTGCCGAGGAAACCGGACTGTGGCAGCGGCTGGTTCAGGAATCCAACGGGCACTACATCATGTTGAATGATCTGCAACAGTACTATGACGATATTGCTTCCTGATCTATGTTGCCCAGCATCAGGATCCAGCAAGAGGGAGATGCCATGCAGTTGACTACGGCGAATATTTTGATTGGCGGTGAGGCAGGGCAAGGCCTGGCCACCGTGGGACATTTGCTGACCAAGGCGCTTGTTCGCGCTGGCTATGATGTGGTCATCACGCAGGATTATCAGTCGCGCATCCGCGGTGGGCATAATACGTATGCCGTTCGCACGGCTGTGCCCGGTGAGGGCCCTCGCGTGGCGGCGCCTTCCCTGGCGGTGGATATCCTGGTGGCCCTGAATCAGGAAACCATCGACTTGCATGCGCATGACGTTTCTCCCAATGGCCTGGTGTTGATGGGCCACTCCATGACGGCACAGGAAGTCAAGGCCTTGGCCGTGCCGTACAAGGATCTCATTCCAAAGCCGATATTCGAGAATACCGCGGCCCTGGGAGTGCTTTGCGGCCTGCTGGGGGTGGACCGGGCCTACCCTGAAGCCTTGATTGCGGAACAGTTTCAGAAGAAAGGGCAGGAGATTATTGATCAAAATCTGGAGGTGCTTGCCCGCAGCATCGAGTGGGTCATGCATCAGGACCATGGATTCACGCCCTTGGCGCCAGCCCCTGCCCGCGATGTCCATCTGGCCCTCACAGGTAATGAGGCCGTGGCCCTGGGTGCCATGGCCGCGGGATGCACCTTCTGTTCCTACTATCCCATGACGCCGGCTACGTCCGTGCCCATGATGCTTGCCGCCCATGCAGAGGCCGTGGGCATGGTGGTGGAACAGGCGGAAGATGAAATCGCCGCCGTGAACATGGTGCTCGGGGCCAGTTACGCTGGCGCGCGCGCCATGACGGCCACCTCCGGAGGAGGCTTTGCCTTGATGGTGGAGGGCGTCTCCCTGGCCGGGATCACCGAAACCCCGCTGGTGGTGTTCCTGTCCCAGCGTCCAGGACCCGCCACCGGCCTGCCCACGCGGACCGAGCAGGGGGACCTGAACCTGGCGCTGTATGCCGGGCACGGCGAGTTCCCGCGCGCCATCTTCGCCCCCGGCACCATCGAACAATGCTTCCATTTGACGGTCAGGGCCTTCAATCAGGCCGAGATGGCGCAGACGGTGGTCTTCATTCTTTCCGATCAGTTCCTGGCCGATTCAGTTCGCAATGTGGAACCGTTTGACCTCACAACACTTCCTCCGCAGGTATTGCCGGACGGCAGTGATACGCAGCCCGCATCCTACGAGCGGTATGCCATCACGGAATCCGGTGTTTCACCCCGTCGCCTGCCCTGCATGGGACAGTCACTGGTGGTCCTGGATTCGGATGAGCACACGCCGGATGGGCATATCACCGAGGACCTGGGGGTCCGCGTGGCCATGCATGAGAAGCGCATGCGCAAGCATCAATTGCTGCGTGAACATGTGCTTCCGCCTGACTACGACGGCCCCGAATCGCCTGAACTGTTGCTGGCCTGCTGGGGCTCCACCCTGGGGGCAGTGCAGGAGGCGGCGGTGCAATTGCGGCAACGTGGCACACAGGTGGGCGTATTGCATTTCACGCAGCTTTGGCCCCTGGATTCCGCAACTTTTCTGCCAAGGCTTCAGCAGGCTGGAAAGGTGGTGATGGTGGAAGGGAATTACGCAGGACAGCTGGCCAATTGTATTCGTATGGAAACCGGGTTTGCCGTGGACCAGCGCATCACGAGATACGATGGGCTTCCTTTTTCCGCACGCTATATCCTGGATCGACTGTAGGAGGGCGGCATGTTGCAGACAGAAATATACGGCGAGTTCGAAACGGCGTGGTGTCCCGGATGCGGCGACCATGCCATCCTGAAATCGCTCAAAAAGGCGCTGGCCACACTGGATATCGAGCCGCATCAGTACGTTCACTGCTCCGGGATTGGGCAGGCGGCTAAAACGCCGCACTACCTGCGGTGCAATTGCTTCAATGGGCTGCACGGACGCAGCCTGCCGCCTGCGCAGGCGATCAAGCTGGCCAATCCCAATGCAGTGGTGCTGGTGAGCTCCGGGGACGGCTGCTCCTACGGCGAGGGCGGCAACCACTTCCTGGCGGCAATCCGGCGCAACGTGGATATCACCGTCATTGTGCACGACAATCAGATTTACGGCCTCACCAAAGGGCAGGCCAGTCCCACCACGGCGGAAGGTTCCAAGACAAAGAGCCAGCCGTGGGGCGTGACCAATCAACCCTTCAACCCCATGGCCGTGGCCGTGGCCATGCGCGCGAATTTTGTGGCGCGCAGCTTTTCCGGATTGATGGATCACCTGACGGACATGATTGTGCAGGCGGTGCGCCATCCGGGCTTTTCCCTTGTCGACGTGATGCAGCCGTGCGTCTCGTTCAATAAAATCAACACATTTGCCTGGTATAAGGAGCGGTGCACGCCCATTGATGCAACCCACGATCCCAGCAATTGGGAGGCTGCCATGCAGTTGGCCAGCACCTTTGGAGAGCGCATCCCCGTGGGCGTGATTTACAAGAACAATCGTCCTCCCCTGGACACAATGTACAACACCCTGGCGGCAGGACCGCTGGCCGGAAGAGCTCCGAATCTGTCTGCCGTGGAGAAGGTCATGCATCAGTTCAGGTGATCCCCAGGCGCAAGGTCCCCTGGATGCAGCAGTACGGGATGCATGGCGGGTGCTGTTCCCTGCGAGGTCGCGGCGAGTGTTCTGCGTTGGCGGGTGTCAACAAGGTGGATCGTGCGCTTGGGGGAGTTGCAACACGCTCGGAGCTTCTGTGCCACGGTTTCAATCCACGCCCCCGCGTGGACT
>JAIWOE010000261.1 GCA_020217165.1 Desulfovibrio sp.
TTCGGTCAGGCGGGTGCGGTCGTGGCTGCCGGCAGAGAGGTCCAGGAAGCTCATACCCACCAGATCCTGCTTGTCATAGCCGTACAGCAGCACGGCGCCCCGGTTGCAGTCCAGGATGGGCAGCCCGGCTGGGGCGGAAGGGTCCAGCACAAAGACGGCGCTGGGAATGTTGTTGAAGATGTCCACATACTTGCGCTCGGACTGCTTAAGATCGCGCTCCAGCTCCTTGCGCTCGGTAATGTCCAGGCACATCTCCATGGCGGCCACGATGTTGCCCTCGGTATCGTAGATGGGCGCGGTGTGGACAATCCAGTGGGCCTTGGAGCCGTCCTTGTAGCAGCCGCTTTCCTCGGTGGTCCAGCAGCGGCCGGTCTCGAAGGTCTTTTCCACGGGGCAGTCGGGACACTTCTCGTCCCGGTTCTTGTAGGCCTTGTAACAGAACTGGCCTTTGGCGGCGGAAAAGCGCTCCTGAAAGGTGCGGTTGAAGCGCAAGAGGCGGTAGTTGCGGTCCTGCACGGTCACCAGGCAGGGCACGCCCTCAAAGAGGTCCTGATACAGGTTGCGCTGGCGGGCCAGCTCGCTGTTCTTGGCTACCAGATCGCCCCCGATGGTGCGGATGGTGGTGGCCAGGTGGCCGATTTCGTCCTCCTGGTTCGGCAGGGTGGAGGAAGGCATCTCCCCGCGGGCCAGCCGGGCAGCGTCCTCGCTGATCTGCTGGATGGGCCGCTTGATGAGCACCACCACCAGCAGAAACAGGGCCCCGGCGCAGAGCAGGAAGAGGATGACGGCCAGCCAGACCGTCTGGACCATGCTTTCATCCGCCAAGGCCTGGCTGCCCTGGGTGGAGAAGGAGATGTCCAGCACGCCGAGGATCTTGTCCTCTTCGTTGTGAAAATGGCAGCCGGCGGGGTCGGAGCAGCCGGGCTCGTTGGGGATGGGGCTGGCCAGACGCAGCAGGCGCTCCCCGTCCTCCACGGCATCGCTGTAAAGCCGCTGTTCCAGGGTGGGGGTGAGCAGGGCCGGCGTGCTGCCGTGGCAGGTCTGGCACAGGGGTTCGAACTGCGAAAACCGCGTGCCCACCTCCCGCGGCGAGGTGGAGAACATCACCTGCTGTTCCTTGTTGAAAATGCGGATGCCCCGGATCTCCGGCAGGGTGCCGCAGTTTTCCACAATGGCCCGGATATCGTCCCGGGAGTTGAGCATCATGGCATAATGCAGGCCCAGCTGCACGGTGCTGGCCACGCGGTCCGCGCTGGCCACGATGCTTTGCCGGGCAAAGGCCTGCTGGTGGCGGATGTGGTAGAAGCTCCACACCAGGATGCACACGAAGAGGATGCAGACGATGGGAATGGCCAGTTTGAGGGTCAGCCGGGTGCGGGCGTACGCCGTCAGGCGCCGCGTCAGGGCCAGGAGCAGCCGGCCGGGAAGGAGCAGCAGGCCGGTGGGAGACATCAGGCCGTCTCTCCTGCGATATGGGGCAGGGCGCGGGGCAGGGTGACCACGATGCGCGAGCCCCGATCCGGTTCACTTTCCACCGCAATGCGCCCACCGTGCTGGGCCACGATCTGGTTGGAAATGAACAGCCCCAGGCCGGTGCCGCGGGAACCCTTGGACGAGAAGAAGAGGGTGAACATCTTCTCCCGGGTGTGCTGGTCCATGCCCACGCCGTCATCCGCAATTTCAAAGGCCAGTTGGCCGTCCACATCAGTCACGTGCAGCCGCACGGTTTTTTGGGCAGGGTCCACCCGCTGCTGGTGGGCGGCTTCGGCGCAGGCATCCACGGCGTTTTCCAGGAAGTTGACCATGGCGGAGTGCATGGCCGTCTCGTCCATGGCCACATGGCCGGCGGAGGGGGCGATATCCACAAGGCATTGCACCCCGCGGGAGGCCGCCTTGGCGCCGGCCACCTCGGCCAGATCCCGGGCAAAGGCGGCGGCATCCACCACGGTGCGCTCGGGTTCGCGGCTTTTGGCGTAATACAGAATATCCAGGACCATTTTGCGGATGCGGGCGATCTTGTCCCGCACGATGTTCCAACCCTCGCGGACCTTGGCATCATCTTCCCGACGCAGGCCGGCTTCCACCTTGTACACGCCGCCATCCAGGGACGTGAGCAGGCCCTTGACGCCGTGGGACATGGACCCCAGCATCAGTCCCAGGGAGGCCAGGTGGTCCTGCAACTGGCGGATCTGGGTGATGTCCGTGGCGATTTCCATCACCTGTTCGATCTCCCCGGCCTCATTGCGCACGGGGGCTGTCTGGATGAGCACGTGACGCTGGACGCCGCTGCGGGTGGCCACCACGGTTTCGCCCTCGTGGGACTGGCCGTCCTCGAAGGTTTCGGCCACGGGGCAAATCTCGCAGGGGTGGTCGCGGTGGGCAAACAGGTCATGGCACAGGCAGGGAACCCCCCCCCTGGTCTCGCCAAAATCCTGGCGGAAGCGTCGGTTTGCGTCCACAATGCGATGACCCCGGTCCACCACGGCAATGGTGGCTGGGACGGCATCGAACAGGCGCTGCCACTTTTCCCGGGCTGTGCGCAGTTCCTCCTGCAGGCGGTTCACTTCGGACACGTCCACGGAGAGCTCCACCACCAGCTCCACCTGCCCCTCCTGGTTGAGGATGGGCGCCGTATGGACAATGACCGGGATTTCCTGGCCGTCCTTGTCCCGAAGGCGTTCCCGGCTGCGCTGGGCCTTGCCGGTTTCGATGGTCTGCCACACGGGGCAGGCATTGCCGCTGCCTTCGCGACCGGCGTAGGCCTCCCAGGAGTGACGACCCACCAGATCGCCCAACCGGGCCTTGCAGAGCTGGTTGGCAGCCACGATTTCCAAATATCTGTTGTGGATGGAGATGAAGCAGGGCAGCTCGTTAAAGTAGCTGGGGCCTTCCTCAAAGGCGGCTGCCAGGCTGCGCATGGCCGAGGAGAGGCCCTCCACCACCTGGCCCACGGCCAGTTGGCGTTCCAGCTCCACCAGGCGGGCGCTCTTTTCCTTGACGATGCGCTCCAGGTTCTGGGTGTGCTCCCGAAGCTGGCGTCGCATGGTGATTTTTTCCGAGGCGCGCTTGAGGGCGTTCATCAGCAGCTCGTCGCGCACGGGCTTGGTGATGAAGTCCATGGCCTCCAGCTGCAGGCTCTTGATGGCCAGCTCCATGTCTCCATGGCCGCTGACCATGATGACTTCAACATCCGGCCAGGCGGCCTTGAGGCGCTTGAGCAGCTCAATGCCGTCCATGCCGGGCATCTTGATGTCCGTGAGCACGATGGCGGGGGAAAAGGTCTCGCAGGCTGCCAGGGCCGCCTCGCCATGGGCCGCGGTCTGCACGTCGTAGCCCAGATCGGCCACGGAAAGCGACAGCACCTCGCGGATGGGGGCTTCGTCGTCCACAATCAGGACACGCTGGGGCAACCCGTCTTGCATGCTCGGCTCCTGCGTCGGATGTTGTCGGGGGAACTCCTTTCTGCAGAAAGGGGTTCCCCCGCACCCCCCAAAAAAGACTTTTTATCCAAGAGAGTTCCTTGAAAAAAGTTCTGGAAGGGGGAGCGCGAAGGGGAGAACCTCCTTCAAGAGGTTTCCCCCTCGCCCTTCGATGCCGCCTGTTCTTACGCGCCCATCATTTCCTTGGCCAAGGCCAGGGTTTTTTGGGGATCCACGGGCTTGGAGAGCACGGGGACGTTCTTGTTGATTGCCGGCGGGCGGGGGCCCACGCCGGAAATGACGATGACCGGGATTTCCGCCAGGGAGGGCTCCTGGCGCAGCTTGACGTAGAACAGTGTCCCGCCGCGGCCGGGCATGTCCATATCCAGGGTGATGAGGTCGGGGCGGTGCACCTGGGCTTTTTCCAGACCTTCCACGCCGTTGGAGGCCACAAAGGTGGTGAAGCCAGCCTCGTCGAACACGTCCTTCAGGTAGGACACGATATCCGGATCGTCGTCGATAATGAGCACTTTCTTGGACATAACTACCTCGTGATTCGCCGTGTACCGTACGGATTACTTTAGTTTTTGGAGAGACTTGGCCATCTGCAGGCCCACGCCCAGGCCCTCGCGCAGCTCGGGATCGCGCATGGCGGCAAGCATGCCCCTGAAGCCGAGGGGTTCGGCGTCCTTCAGGTTCATGTTGGCCGGCATTTCGGCGAGTTTGCTCAGGAATTCAATGGATTCCGGCGTGGATATCTTCTTGAGCAGGCCCAGCATCTGGACAAAGCTGTCGCTCATTTGCTCAATGTCTTCGGGCCCGTACTGGGCAGCCACCTTGGCGCGCAATTCCAGCATGGCTTCGTAGGTGCGGAACACGCCGCGCTGTTCCAGGGTGCCCAGGAAGCGGATGGTGTTGTGCACGGTGCTTTTGAGCATGGGTTCCATAGTGTGGAACAGCTCAATGGCGTTTTCCATCTGGTCCAGCAAGTAGGCGATGTTTTCCATGTTGCGCAAAAAGCGCTTGAGCATGAGAAA
>JAIWOE010000262.1 GCA_020217165.1 Desulfovibrio sp.
TGGCCTACTATGAGGCCATGACCCTGGACCAAGCGGTGAAGACCATTCGCAACCGCATTGACCAGTTTGGCGTGGCCGAGCCGGACATCCGACCCCAGCGCGGCGACAACCGCATCATCATCCAGCTCCCCGGCCTCAAGGAGCGCGAGCGCGCCATTGAGATCCTCGGCAAGACCGCCCATCTGGAGTTTAAGCTCGTCCGCGAGGACGCAGACCCGGAAAAAGCCCGCCAAGGCCTGGTACCCGGTGCGGAATACGCCATCCTCAAGGATAAGCTGCCCAACGGCGCCGAGCGTGAAATTCCCATTGTTCTCGAAAAAGATGCTGTGATGACGGGTGAATATGTGGAAGAAGCCACCACGGGGTTCGATAACATGAATCGCCCAGTGGTGCTCATGCGCTTTGATCCCACCGGCGCGCGCATCTTTGAAAAGGTGACCGGGGAGAACGTGAACCGCCGCCTGGCCATTGTGCTGGACGGGTACGTGTATTCCGCCCCCAACATCAATGAGCGCATTGCCGGCGGCCGGGCCTCCATCAGCGGTTCCTTCAGCGTGGAGGAAGCCCGAGACCTGGCCATTGTGCTGCGCGCCGGTGCCTTGCCTGCGCCGGTGCACATCCTGGAAGAACGCAGCGTCGGTCCTTCCCTGGGTCAGGAGAGTATCGACAAGGGCGTCACCGCAGCCATGCTCGGCGGCGCCGTGGTGTGTGTGTTCATGGCCATCTACTACGGCCTGGCCGGGATGGTGGCCAACATATGCCTGTTGTTCAACGTCTATCTGATTCTTGGCGGCATGGCTGCCTTTGGCGCCACCCTGACGTTGCCGGGCATCGCCGGGATCATCCTCACCCTGGGCATGGCCGTGGACGCCAACGTGCTCATTTTTGAGCGCATCCGCGAGGAGCTGCGCCGGGGCCTCACCCCCAGGGCGGCGTTGAACGAGGGCTTCTCCCGCGCCTCCCTGACCATTGTGGACGCCAACGTCACCACGGTCATTGCCGCGGTCATCCTGTACCAGTTTGGCACGGGTCCCATCCGCGGGTTTGCCGTGACCCTGACCCTGGGCATCCTGGCCTCCATGTTCACGGCGGTCTTTGTCTCCAGAATCCTGATGGATTTCTGGGTCTCCAAACGCCCCGACGCTTGCAAGAGCATTTAAGGAACAGACGCATGGGACTGAGTTTTTTTAAGCAAGAACCCAAGATCGATTTTGTCGGCGCGCGGTTCATCTGCCTGGGGGTCTCGGCGCTCCTGCTCCTGGTGGGACTGGCCTCCCTGGCCCTCAAGGGCGGTCCGCGTTATGGCATCGATTTTGCCGGCGGTCTGATGATCCAGGCCAAGTTCGAACAGGCGCCCAATGTGGAAGCTATCAAGAAAGCCTTGGACCCCATGGGCCTCCCCGGTTTGGTGGTCCAGAGCTTTGGACATGACGATGACCATGAGGTCCTCATCCGCAGCGGTCAGACCGAGCTTTCCACCGACACGGTGAAATCGCAAATTGATCAAGCCCTTGCTGGCTTGAATAACCCCCACGAGGTGCAGCGCGTGGAAATGGTGGGTCCCAAGGTGGGGGCCGACCTGCGCAACAAGGCCATGGAGGCCATGTTCTACGCCGTGCTGCTCATCTCCTTGTACATCTCCGGCCGGTTCGAGCAGCGATGGTGGGCCGCCGGCGCCATGGCCGGCGGACTCATGGCGGCAGTGTATGTATTCCAACAGCTTGGCATTCCCACCAGCGGGCTGACCCTCCTCCTCATTCTGGTGGCAATGGTGCTGTGCATGTACCTGAAGCTCAATTATGCCCTGGGGGCGGTGGTGGCCCTGGTGCATGACGTCGCCATCACCATCGGCATTTTCTCCTTGCTGGACAAGGAGTTCGATCTGACCACCATCGCGGCCTTGCTGACCATCATCGGCTATTCCCTCAACGATACCATCATCGTCTTTGACCGTATCCGCGAGAACCTAAAAGCCATGCAGGGCGAGCCCCTGGCGGCGATCATCAACAGATCCGCCAACCAGACCCTCTCCCGCACCATCCTCACCTCCGGCACCACCCTGCTGGTGGTGGCCTGCCTGTACTTCTTTGGCGGCGGGGTGATCCATGATTTCGCTCTGGCCCTGCTGGTGGGCATAGGTGTGGGCACGTACTCCTCCATCTTCATTGCAGCGGCTATCCTGTTGGCGCTCAAGCCCAAGGCCGACATCCGGCAGGCCGAGCAGACGGCATAACCCGCGCCGGAGCAATACTGACCGAGCCCATGAAACAAGCCGGCGATGTGATCCGCAAGATCGCATCGCCGGCTTGTTGTTGCATGCGCCATGGCACAGCAGCGTTGGGGGCGTGGTCCGTGCTATTGGGCCGGGCCCTTGCCTTCGTCAAAAAAGTACGGGGCACCTTCGCCTTCCAGCTCCAGGGCCTGCACCTTTTCCTCCAGCCAGTCCAACAGCGCGCGGGCGGTCTGGTAGCTGACGATGATCCGCTGGTCGATGCGGCGCACCACGCACCGGGACTCCTCGTCCAGGGCGGCGATTTCCGGGCCCACCTGGCCATCGGGGTGCACCAGTTGCTCGGACGTCTCCGGGAGCTTGTCCGATTCGGTGTAGAAATTCATCTCAATCTCGCCGTGGGCATTGATGCCCCCCCACACGCCATGCACCAGCGTGGGGCGAACATTCTCCGCGCCAACGTATTCATATTTGATCTTGAGGGGATACTTGGGACCCTCGGCCATGGCGCCGTCACCTTGTCTTCCCTGTCCGTGCCGGACGGGGGTTTAATGCATGTTGATGGAAAAGTATTCAGACCCGGGTGTGCACCAGGGTGCCTTCCGTGGATTCGGGGCGCTGGAAATCAGGCTGCGCGGCCTGGCGATTGCGGGCGGCAAAGGCCTCGTCGGAATACTGGGCCTCTCCGCTGGCGGCAAGGTCCGCAACGACCTCGCTGGTGCGCTCCAGCAAGGACTTGTACGGCGGTGGCGCATGGGGAAGATCCTCGGGCCCCAGAATTGCGCGGGCGGGGAGGTTCTCCTGCAGCGTGCGGATGCCCAGGGCGTACTGGCTGGTTTCCACGGTTCTGGCGATGATGCCCATGCCTGCCTCCCTTCTGCATCTCTCGCATGGCATACGGCGTACCGTGCGCCATGCCTTGTCTGTACGCACTTCACCAGCCGAAGTAAAGCCGCCGGCCTTGCGGCTGGGGCAAGGCTGTCGTAAAGAAGTCACTTGTTCCGTATTGTTCCACCCCCTTTTGCCAAGGATACCGCATGTCCATTGCTGATGCCCCCCGCCAGTTCACCCTTGAGGAAATGCCCCTGGCCTTTCATTTCGGGTTGGAAGACTATATGATGCTGACGCAGACCCGTCGTGTGGAGCATGACACCGGCGAGATCATCGAACAAATTCTGCCGGGCTGGGGACCGCACCTGAAGGCCCTGCGCATCTGCGCCACCGAAAAGCGCGGGCCGCAGGACTACGTGCTCGTCTGGCTGGAGACTCCGGTGGAGGCCGAGGTGAACGCCGCCTGGGAGGGGTCGCCCTCCCGCGCGTTTACCTTGAACACCCTGGCCCAGGCCCTGCTCATGGCCGCCCTGCGCGAGGCGGTGCCGGACATTTCCGCCACGGCCTGCGCGCCGGTGCCGGCCCCCACCAAGGCCCTGCGTGCGGCCCTTGAGGAGGCTGGCGTGCCCTGGCAGGAGGGCGCCATGCTTGGCCGCCAGTATGCCATGCTCACCTATGCGCCCTACAAGGGCAGCTGCGACATTTGCTTTGTCAAAGAGGATTGCCCCAAGCTTTCCCAGATGCGAAACGGCTGATGCACATCCCGACACCCCGCACCCAGGAGGCATCCATGCCCATCCAGCTCAAGTGTTATGCCAATCTGGATACATTCCAGCCCAAAAACGGCGATGCCTTCGATATCCTGCCCGGGGAAACGGTGGGGGCCCTGGAGGCCCGGCTGGGCATTCCTGATGGAGAAGTGACCCTGCGTTTTGTCAACGGCAGGGCGGTGGAGCCCGATGCCGTCCTGCAGGACGGGGACCGCGTGGGCCTCTTCCCCCCCGTGGGCGGAGGCTAGCATGCCGGACCTGCAGCGCCAGCTGGACGAGGCCTGGGAGTGGCGCGCCCTGCCCGATGGCACGTCCCAGCGCATCTTGCCCCATGCCGTGGGCCAGGCCCTGGCGCGAGCCCTGGTCATGCATCCCGGCGACCTGGATCGTGCCGCCCTGGCGCGGGACATCCTCCCGGAACGGTACCTGCGCCAGCTCCAGGGCCTCTCCCTGGAAGACCAGCGCCTGCTGTGCCATGCCCGGGTGGCCCAGGTGGGCCTGGGGGGCCTGGGGGGGCACCTCCTGGAACAACTGGCCCGCGCCGGCGTGGGCTTTATCCGGGCGGCGGATGGGGATTGTTTTGAGCCCTCCAACCTCAAT
>JAIWOE010000263.1 GCA_020217165.1 Desulfovibrio sp.
GAAAGCCGGGTGCCCGTGGCCCGGGTACTGCGTGATTTTCCCCCAACGCTGTTCACGTTTTTCGAGGTTGCCGGCAAAGAGCAGCAGATCCCGTCCTACGGCCGGTGCCTGCAGGAGTGCGGGCACACCAGCCGGTGGATCGGCTTCATCGATGCCGACGAATTCCTCGTGCCTTTGCAGGGGTCGGACCTGCGGCCCCTGCTGGCAGAGTACGAACCTTACGCCGGGCTGGCCCTGCCCTGGACCATGTTCGGCTCCTCCGGCCACGTGCGCCGCCCCGCCGGCCTGATGATGGAGCGTTACCTCCACCGCTACCCCGACCACGCCACGGGCTGGCATCAGGTGATCAAATGCCTGGTGGACCCGGCCCGCATCCAGGCCGTGCGGGACCCGCATCGCTTCCAGCCCGTGCCGGGGCACCATCTCGTCAACGAACAACACCTCCCCGTCCCCCCCGGGACCAACCGTGTGGTGCGTTCCTGCACCCGGCTGCAATTGAACCACTATTTCTTCAAATCCAAGGAAGAATGGGACGCCAAACTGTCCCGCGGCCGGGCCGACCGGGCCGATGCCGAAGGCCGGTATCCGGCCACATATTTTGATGATCAGGCCCGGCATGCCACCCAGCTGGACCGCCACATCCTGCGGTTTGCCCCTGGCGTTCGCGCCGCCCTGGCCCGACCGGACAGTCTGGCCGGTCAGACCATGTCCCATGCTGCCGAAAAGGTGGAGTTGGCTGAGCTCATTACCCAAAGCATGCAGGCCCTAGATGCCGGTAACCTGGAGCTGGCGCACATCGTGTTGTGCCGGGTGGCCGCTGAGCATGGGGACATGGGGGAAATCTGGCTGCTGCGGGCCATGCTTTCCCGCCTGGCCGGGCAGCTGCACCGCGCCGCCTTCTGCATCCGTCAGGCCATGCAGCGCGCCGAGACCCCGGACATCTACCTGGAGCTGCTGCGTATCGCCCATGCCCAGGGGCTCCGGGAGCAGGCCCGGGGCGCCCTGCTCTGCCTCAACAACATCGTCTGGCAGCAGGGCGTTGGCGAACAATGGCAGGCCCGCCAGGCCGAGGCCGCACGGCTGGTGGCCGCCATGGGCTGATCCATCTCCCGCATCCCTCCGTCTCCCCTGCACGCCGCCCCGTGCATCCTGCCAGATCCGCAATTGCATCTTCCGCTCTTCACCATTTGCAGGTAAGCTGGGCTCATTGCCCACGCACGTCACCCCGGCGATCCGAGGCCGATCTGGAACCTTCAGGGAGCGCGTTATGCCGTCTCGCTACATTTGCATTCATGGCCACTTCTACCAGCCTCCGCGGGAGAACCCCTGGATTGAGGAAGTCGAAGTGCAGGACTCCGCCGCGCCGTACCACGACTGGAACGAGCGCATCACCGCCGAATGCTACGGGCCCAACGCCAGCGCCCGCATTCTGGACGACAAGGGCCGCATCCTGGATATCATCAACAACTATTCCAGAATGAGTTTCAACATGGGGCCCACCCTGCTTTCCTGGATGGAACGCAACGCCCCCGACGTCTATGCCAGCATCCTGGAGGCGGACCGCCTTTCCCTGCAGCGGTTCCACGGCCACGGCTCGGCCATGGCCCAGGTGTACAACCACATGATCATGCCCCTGGCCAACAGCCGGGACAAACGCACCCAGGCCATCTGGGGCATCAAGGATTTCCGCAGGCGCTTCGGTCGGGAGCCCGAGGGCATCTGGCTGGCGGAAACCGCCGTGGATACGGAAACCCTGGAAGTGGTGGCCAGCATGGGCATCCGGTTCACCGTCCTGGCACCCCGGCAGTGCGCCCGGGTGCGGCCCCTGCTTGCGGGCGCCGCCCTGGCGCCCCAGCTGCAGCAGGAGGCCTGGCAGGATGTTTCCAACGGCCGCGTGGACCCCACCACGGCCTATCGCATCAACCTGCCTTCGGGCCGCAGCATCGTGGCCTTTTTTTACGATGGCCCCATCTCCCAGGCCCTGGCCTTCGAGGGACTGCTCAAAAGTGGCGAGCAATTCTACAACCGCCTCAAGGGGGCCTTCAACGACGCACGACCCTGGCCCCAGCTGGTGCACATCGCCACGGACGGCGAGTCCTATGGCCACCATCACAGCTTCGGCGAAATGGCCCTGGCCTGGTGCCTGGAGGCTGTAGAGCAGGATCCAGATGTGGAAATCATCAACTACGGCGCCTTCCTGGACCGCCATCCCCCGGTCATGGAGGCGGAAATCGTGGAGAACTCCTCCTGGAGCTGCATCCACGGCGTGGAGCGCTGGCGAAGCGACTGCGGCTGCAACACCGGCGGGCACCCCACCTGGAACCAAGCCTGGCGCAAGCCCCTGCGACAGGCCTTCGACTGGCTGCGTGACGAGACGGCCCGCATCTTTGAAGACCATGCCGCCCCCCTGCTCAAGCATCCGTGGACGGCGCGGGATCACTACATCGACGTCATCCAGGATCGTTCCCCGGCCGCAGTACAGGCCTTTCTGCAACAGGAAGCCAAGGGGCCCATCACCCTGCAGGACAGCATCAAGATCCTCAAACTGATGGAGATGCAGCGTTTTGCCCAGCTCATCTACACCAGCTGCGCCTGGTTCTTCGATGAAATCTCCGGCATCGAAACCGTCCAGAACCTGCAGTATGCCGTGCGCACCATCCAACTGGCCGAGGATATTTCCGGCAAATTCCTGGAGGAACAGTTCAAGGCCCTGCTCAAACAGGCACCCAGTAATGTCATGACCAGCGGGTTGGAGGTGTACGAGGTGTACGCCCGGCCAGCCCAGGTGGACATGCTGCGCGTGAGCGCGCACTTTGCCATCGTCTCCCTGTTCCAGGAAGCGGAACTGCCCCACGAATTCGCTTGCTACGCCATTGCTGCGGACGTGCACGAGCGCACCCGCTATGGCCGCTCCAAAATGGCCACGGGCAAGGCCTCCATCACCAGCCGCATCACCGGGGAACATGCCGTGGTGCAGTTTGCGGTGTTGCACCTGGGCGACCACACCGTCACCTGCGGGGTGACCTATTTCACGGACCAGGTGAACTTCCGGGACATGGTAGCCGCCCTGCGCGAGCCCTTTGACCGCGGGGACATCGTGGAGGCCATCCGCCTGCTGGACAAGCACTTCGGGCGCAACACCTACTCCATTAACCACCTGTTCCGCGACGAACAGCGGCTGGTGGTGAATCAGGTGCTGGCGCCGGCCTACGCCCTGGCCAAGGCCAGCTACCGGCAGATCTTCGAATCCAACTATGCCGTGCTCAACTTCCTGGACTGGTTGCGCATTCCGCCGCCGTCACACGTCATCGACGCGGCCCGATACGTGGTGGGGCACGACCTCAAAACGCTCTTTTCCGGCAATGGCATCCACCGCGACGAACTGCGGGCCGTGGTGGCCGAGGCCAAACGCTGGGGCCTGAGCCTGGACGACGAGGACATCAGCTTCGTGGCCGTGGACTGGGTGCGCCGCCAGCTTGAGGCGTGCCTGCAGGATCCGGAGGACGTCTCCCGGTTGCAAGCCCTGCGCCTGGTGCTGGACGAGGTGGCGGACCTGCCCCTCAACCTCGCCTCCTGGCGGGCGCAAACCAACTACTTTGCCCTGTGGAGCCGGCAGCAAAAGGCCATGCGCAAAAAGGCCAAGCAGGATCCCGACGCTGCCCGGTGGATCGATTCCTTCTCACGCATCGGCAAGGCCCTGCGTGTGGAATTTGCATGAGGGACGAAGGCCCGGCAGGCTTCACCCCCTATAATGAGGCCTGCCGGTTGCCTGTTTCTGTAAAATCGCTTAATAGGTAGGGAATAATTCCATTTCGCCACGGGGGGAGGGGCGCATGGAAGATGCTCGCATCCACGCAACACAAGTGCCCGGGGAACCCCAGGCCGATGCGCCCGGCCGCGCTGCCGCGCCGGTGCTGCCGGACCCGGGCGCGTACTGCCCCTCCTCCACGGCCCGGCTGCACAGCCTGGTGGACCATCTCCCCCTTTCCATCATGGTCTTTGATGCCCAGGGCCGCGTGGAATTCGTCAACCGCTGGCACCTGGACGTCTTCAACCATGGCAAGCTGCCGGCCTCGTTCTTCCTGGGCCTGCATCTTCAGGAGCTGCCCGGGCTCAAAAGCGCCGGCGTGACCAGCGACCTGCTGACGGTCTTCCAGGGCAAACGGGTGTTCATGGACGAAGTCCGGATTCCCCGATTCGCCAGCGGCCGCTCAGGCTACCAACGCATCCGCTGCCTGCCGCTTTTCGATGATGGCGCGACCAACGAAGACCAGGTCTGCGGCGCCGTGCTCATCCGGGAAGACATCACCGCCCACGTGCTGGGCAAGCACCGGCTGCAGGAAGCCGAGGCCAAATATCGCACCATTTTCCAGACTTCGCCCGTGGGCATCTTCCTCACC
>JAIWOE010000264.1 GCA_020217165.1 Desulfovibrio sp.
CCGGCGGCCTGGGGGTGCATCTGGTCAAGCAGATGACCAGCTCCCTGGAATATGCCCGCATCGAGGACGCCAATCGTCTGCGTTGCTGCTTCGTGTTCAAGGAGTAGCCCGGCTCAGCCCAGCTCGTGGAACTGCACGTCCTCCATTTGAGGGATGTCCGCCAGTTTGAGGGCAAAGGCGGTGTTCAGGAAGGTATCGCACCAAAAATAGATGTCGTGCTTGCGGATGGTTTCGCGCATGTGCTGCATGCGGCGTTTCTGTTCGGCAATGGGCATCAGGCAGGCCATGTGCAGGGCGTTGGCCATGCCCTGGATGTCGAAAGGATTCACCAGCACGGCGCCGTCGCGTTGCAACTGGGCCGCGGCGCCGGCGAATTCGCTCAAAATCAGCACCCCCGTGTTGGTGCGGCGGCAGGCGCAGTATTCCTTGGCCACCAGGTTCATGCCGTCTCGCAGGGGGGTGACGTACATGATGTGCGCCGCCACGTAGTAGGCCACCAGTTCCTCGCGGGGCAGGTTGCGGTACTGGTAGTGGATGGGGCTCCAGCCCGGCGTGGCGAACTGGCCGTTGATTTCTCCCACCAGCTGCTCGATTTCCATCTTCAGAAGGCGGTATTCCGTCACATCTTCCCGGCTGGGCACCAGGATCTGGATGAAGGAAATTTTCCCCAGTAATTCAGGATGTTGTTGTAGGGCTAGGCGCAGGGCCTCCAGGCGTTCGGGAATGCCCTTGGTGTAATCCAGCCTGTCCACGCCGAGGATGAGGGTGCGGTGCTCGTAGGCATCGGCCAGGGCGCGGGCGGCCTCCTTGACCTGGGGCAGGCCGGCCGTGTGGGTGAAGGATTTGTAGTCGATGGAAATGGGAATGGCGCCCAGGCGCACGGCGTGGCCTTCGTGCCGGGCCTGGACGATGGCCCCGCGGCCGCGCACCGTGGCTTTGGGGAGCAGGGACCGCAGACAGGCCTCGAAGTTGCGGCGGTCGCGCAGGGTATGAAAGGCCACCAGCTCGTGTTCCATGAGGGACAACAACAGTTCCTTGCGCCAGGGCAGCTTGAGGAAATTGTCCGGCGGAGGGAAGGGAATGTGCAGAAAAAAGCCGCAGCGGCGGGCGGGGTCGGCCTTGCGGAGCATGCCGGCCACGAGCATGAGGTGGTAATCGTGGATCCAGCAAAAGGTGGAAGAAGGCAGATTGGCGGCGATGGTCTCCGCAAACAGCTGGTTTACCTCGCGGTAGTGTCGCCAGTAGTCCGGTTTGTAGAAATTACAGCGGGTGGGCAGGTCGTGAAACAGGGGCCAGAGGATTTCATTGGAAAAGCCGGCGTAGAAGCCCTGCTCCTGTTCGGGGGTGAGTTGCACGGGGTACAGGGCGTAGCCGGCCTGTTTGGAAAAGGCCTCGAAGAGGGAGGTGACATCTTCTTCCGTGGCCAGGCCGTTCCAACCCACCCAGGAGCCGCCGCGGTTTCGCAGCACCGGGGCCATGGCGGTGACCAGCCCGCCCGCGCCGTGGGCCAGGGTCCATTGGCCGTCGTCATCCTTGGCCAGCCGGACTGGCAGCCGGTTGGAGACGACGGCGAGTTGTGGTGGGTTCATGGGGCGCCTCCGTGGTTGATACAATCCGGAAGATCAAGCAATGCCTGGAGAAAATCCAACAGCTCCCCTGGCGGTTGCAGCCACCAGGCGGCTGCCGTGGGTCGATATTCCCCGCGCACCAGCACGGCCACATCCCCGGGGCTGAGGGCGCGGAAGGCGTCTTCATCGGTCTTGTCGTCGCCCAGGTAGAGGAACACATGGTCCGGGCCGGCATCCTTGCGCATGGCGGCTACGGCATGGCCCTTGTGCACACCGCGGGGACGCAGCTCCAGGCCGCCGTCAAAGGCGTGCAGCTCCAGGGGCGCGCGGGCGGCGATATCTTTCCAGGCGGCGGCCGTATCCTTGAGCAGAAAATCAGCCTTGGCCTTGGGCAGTCCGCGCACGTGCAGGGCCAGGCAGCCGGGTTTGTACTCCAGGTAGCCGCTGTGGCGGCGGGCCTCGGCCCAGGCTTCTGCGGCGTCCAGGCCTTCCTGCAGGCCCGGGGCCAGGGCGGTGCGGGAAAGCACGCCCCGGGCATCCTGGTGTTCCAGGCCGTGACAGCCCCAGATTTCCGGCGCGGGGTCCAGGCCCATGAGGGAGGCCACCAGCTCGGCGGGCCTGCCGCTTACCAAAGCAACCCGGGTGCGGGGGCAGTGCATGAGGCGGCCCACCAGCTCGGGAATGCCCGGGTACGGCGGCGCGCGCATGCCCTGGGGGACAAAGGGGGCCAGGGTGCCATCATAATCCAGCAGGATGGTGCGCGGCGATGCCGCCAGGCGTGTCCACAAGGCATGATCGGCCTGCATGGCCTGCCACGTACCGGGCTGCGGCGGGCGCATGTCTGGCGAAGGTGTCTGTTCCATAGGCAAATAAGCGGGACTGGCGTGGTTGTGGTGGGCTCTGATTGAGCCGTTGCACATGGGCATAGCACAGAATGCAGCGCAGGTCGAATGGCGAAAAAAAACGCCCCGCCGGCATGCCGGACGGGGCGCTTGAGGCTGGAGGATGGAGGACTAATCCACCCGGAAGAACGCCTGTTTCTTGGCCTTGCACACCGGGCAGGTGTCCGGGGCGTCGCCTTCGCAGGTGTAGCCGCAGACATTGCAGACATGGTAGGGCTGATCCGCCTGTTCTTGGCCCAGGGTGTCCAGGGCTTTCTGATACAGAGCGGCGTGGATTTTTTCCACTTCGTTGGCGAACACGAAGGACCGTTCGGCCGCTTTGTGCCCTTCGGCCTTGGCGTGTTCGATCATGTCCGGGTACATGTCCTTGAACTCGTGGGTTTCGCCGGCCACGGCCTCCTTAAGGTTGGCGGCGGTGTCCCCAATGCCGTTCATGGCCCGCAGGTGGGCATGGGCATGCACGGTTTCGGCAGCGGCGGCAGCCCGGAACAGGCGGGCGACCTGCTTGTAGCCTTCCTTGTCCGCCTTTTCGGCAAAGGCAAGGTATTTGCGGTTGGCCTGGGATTCACCGGCAAATGCTTCGCGCAGATCGGCTTCAGTCTGGGTCATGATCAGCTCCTTCAATGGTGTTGCTCTTGGTTTCTGGGGTGTTGTTGCAACAGGCCGGGCAGGTGCCGCGGTACAGCACATGCGGCCTGCGGGGTGTCTTCCAGCCCTGCGGCAGGGGCGGGGCGGGAAGGGTGTCTACCTCGGTCCAGTCAAAATCCGCCACAGCGCCGCAGCGGGTGCACACCACGTGATGATGCGGCGCGAGGTTGGGTTCGAACCGGGCGCAGTCGGAACTCATCTGCACCCGTTCCAGCAGGCCCAGCTCCTCAAAGAGGGCCAGGGTCCGATACACGGTGTCCCGCGAGATGGTGGGCATGCTCGCGCGCACCGCCAGGTACACTTCTTCGGCCGAAGGATGCGTCCTGGCTTCCGCCAGCATGTCAAAAATGGCCAGGCGCTGGGGGGTGCAGGCCAGATCGGCGTGAGCCAATGCTTCGCGGAGATGGTGTCGGGAGGCGATGGTGTTCATGACGTGCCTCGATTAGTCTACGAATTAATCTTGAAGAAGAATTATTCCTAATCGTCTCCCTTGTCAACCGGGTGCAGGGAAAAAATTTAACGCCACAGGTGAATAGGTATGGAAGCCCTGGCCCGCATTTCAGCGCGTTGTTGCCGAGCTGGCCAGCCTGGCGGACGCCCTTGGCCGCGAGGCCCCACCCCGCGGCACCGGCCTGGGGCTGGCCATCTGCAAGGAGATCGTGGAGCACTACGGCGGCCGCATCTGGGCGGAATCCACCCTCGGGGCGGGGGCTACCTTTGTCCTGCACTTGCCCCTGCAGCGCGCCACCATCTGTCCCCTGGGGGGAACGGGCCAGCCTCCCCTGAAATGAGGCGCAGGACGACTTCCCCTGGCGCCACCGTCTCCATCAGGAAGATTCGGCCCCGTCCAGGGCCACGGCCGCCCCGGCCGTCATCAGGCAGCCGCCGCCCAGACGGTGGAACAGGCCCACGGCCCCGGGCTTGCGAAACAGGCGCGTGCAACGGCCGGCCAGGGTGGCATAGGCCAGGGCATTCAGGGTGGCCAGGCCCACGAAGACGCTGCCCAGCACCAGGGCCTGGGGGGCCAGGGGCTCGGCAGGATTCAGGAATTGCGGCAGAAAGGCCACGAAAAAGGTGATGGACTTGGGATTGAGGGCCGTCACCAGAAAGGCCCGCCCGGTGATGCGCCGGGCCTGCGGTCCCTGGGCGGCCGCTGCCTCCAGGGCCACCAGGGTTGCGCCCGGAGCGTCCCGCCACATCCGCCAGCCCAGGTAAAGGCAATACGCCGCACCGCAGTATTT
>JAIWOE010000265.1 GCA_020217165.1 Desulfovibrio sp.
AGCTTTTCGTCAATGACGCCCAGGGCCCCGTCCGCAGTCTGGATCAGGGAGATGGCGTCGTTGGCGTTGCGCACGCCCTGGTTCAGGGCGGCAATTTCCGAGCGCATGAGTTCGCGGATGGCCAGGCCGGCGGCGTCATCGGCGGCCGTGTTGATGCGCAGGCCGGAAGAGAGGCGCTGCACGGACGTGCCGAGCTTGCCGTAATGATTGCCCAGGGTGCGGGCCGCATTGGCGGCCATCAAATTGTGATTGATAACCAGAGACATGGCGTTTCCTCCTTGAAGTTTGCACAGGCGTCCTTGCCTGCGATGGCCGAATCCATGGCCATAGGTACTGCACTTTCCGTCATGCCTGGAGGAATCCTTTCCTCCGTGCCTCCCGGCACCCGCGCAGGGTTTCGGGGGTGGCGTGCGGTGTCGCCGTGCAGTTGCCTGTCTTGTCGTCTGGTTCTGGGGAATGTTTAGGGTGTGCTGGCCGCGGCCACGCAATTTTTTTTTGCCGCCATTCCGGGAGGCACAGGCGCACGCAAAAGGGGAGCCCTTCAAGAAGGACTCCCCTTGTATAGCGGCTTGTTGCGTGTGCACTCCAGAATTAAGCCGGATCGGGATCCCCCTCCAGCACCCGGCGACCGGCCAGCTCCTCGGGGCTCAGGGTGCAGCACATGGGGGAACCGCAATGCGGGCAGAAGGCGCATTCATCCATGGGCGCGGCCTTGCTGCAGGCGGCGCAGATGTGAGGCGCGGGCTCCAGCTCCACCAAGAGCTCGCCTTCCTTCACGGGAATCATCTTCTTGTCATCAGAATACTGGGCCGACCGCAGCACCCGTTTGACCCGACCATCCACGGGGGAGAGCACGGCCTTTTCCTGTTTCATGATAGAGATGTTGAAGAGCTCCTCGCCCTTCTGCACCATGTCCCCCGGGGAGACGTACATGACCCAGAGGTCGCCGTTGGAGGGCGCGCCCACGTGGTAGGGATTGCGCGGATCGGCCATGGGCACACGGGAGGCAGCCCCGCGCTGGGGCTCCAGCACCTGGACTTCGTGGGACATGACTTCGGAATCCAGCACATACCGCACGATGCTCTTGCCCTCCGGTCCGGGCCGGGAGATGGTCAAGAGGTGCATGTTGTGGGGCATGCCGTTGGAATCCTGAAAATGCATATCCTCCCCTGGCTGCAACCCCTCGAACCAGACGTGCAGGGGCAGCAGGTTGGGATCGCCGTACTGGTGCTGGAACTCGATGGTTTTCAGGGCGTCGCCCGGATGATTGAGGTACATGACCACCTCTTCTTCCGTGGGCGTACGCTTGAGGAGTTCCGTCAGCTTGGCTTCCTCGGCGGCCATGTCCACATCGGCCAGGCACTCCAGGGGGGAGCGCTCGGTGCGGCGCTCCAGGGCTTTTTTGTAGTCCGGCCCAAAGGCGGATTCGTACACCCACTCCGGCGGGAACCCCAGGGGCAGGCGGCCGTACTGACCCAGGAGCAGGTTGCGGAAGGCGTCGTTGGCATCCTGATACAGCATGCAGGCCGTGCGGCGGAACTCCTGATTGTTGGCCAGTTTCGGATCCTTGACCACGGTATCCAGCACCTCCAGCAGGTACTGCACCTCGCTTTCCCCGCCACGCTTGAAAGCCTGGGTCACGGCCTGGAACGCCGTGTTCCAGGTGATCTGGGACCCGGGCGTCACATCGTGGTAGCGCACGATGCGCCGCGTGCCGGCCAGGAACTTGAGCATGTATGGCACCAGCTTGATGTAGCCCTGCTTCATGGCGCCTTCCTGGGAGGACGAGATGGCTCCCCCAGGCATGCCGTGCTCCACCACGTCATGATCCACGCCCTGGAAATACGGCGCGGTGTAGCGATCGTAGTACGGCATGATCTGCTTGAGGACGAAATTGGTGGTGCGGATCATCTCCTTGTTGAGCTTGATCGGCAGCCCCAGTTCCTCCTCAATGTACGCAGCCGTGGACTGCACGTCCCCCTGCCCGTACCAGCGCACGGAAGCGCCGATGGCCGTATCCACAATGTGCGCCCCGGCCTGGGCCGCAGCCCCCACCGACGGCACGAAGAGGCCGTCCGTAAAGTGACGATGGGCATGCAGCACCAGATCCGGCCAGGCCTTGCGCAGGGTGGAAACCAGCTCCGTCATGAACCGCGGCGGGCACACCCCGGCCATGTCCTTCAGGCCCAGGATGATGCGCTTGGAGACGGCCTCCTTGCTCACCCCGGCCACCTCGGCGCACACCCGCAGGATGTCCTCGGTCACGGCCAGGTAGTGCGGCACATCAAAGCCCGGCGCCCAGGACAGGGAAATGGCCGGCTCGAACACCACTTCCTTGTTGTTGAGGGCCACTTCCGCAAAAGGCCGCATATTTTCGATATGGTTGAGGAAATCGAAACAGCGGATGACGTCGTAATGCTCGCAGATCATCTCCCCGGTGCGGCGCATCAGATTTTTGGGCTGCGGCTTGTAGCCCAGGACATTGGTGGACCGGATGAGGATCATCTTGTTGGTTTTGGGGGCAAAGCCGTTCCAGGCCGCGGCCTCGGTGAACGGGTAGGTCATGTTGGCCAGCATGGCCACATGGAAGTGCGCGCCGCCGCCGTTCTCCAGGGCAAAGAAGCCACAGTTGTCCAGGTAAGGGCCCATGAGGGCATCCTCGGCCAGACGGAAGCGGTTGCCCGAGTTGGACTGGGTGATATCCCGGGCGGTGGTGTCCGCAAAGTGCACGTAGCCGGAATCACGCACCATATCCACCAGGGCCTGGCCGTCGCGCCGGGGGTACACCGGCTTGTGCGCCCGCTGGTCGATGGAGGGCAGCACCGGCTCAAAGGCGGCCATGCGCGGGGTGTCCCGGGTGCGGTACTTGCCCAGCTGCACATGGGTGTTCCAACCCTTGGCGGAAATTTCCGCCGCCAGGCGGGAAAGCCGGGTGGATTCGGACTCCACGTCCGTGTACTGCATCAGTTCCGGATGGCGGGCGATGAAGTTGGTATCCAGCTCCGCCGTGCGGAAGTCGTGGTTCTTGAGAATCTGGCGGTAGAAGGGAATGGTGGTCTTGATGCCGCCCACCACGTACTCGCCCAGGGCGCGCTCCATGATGGCGATGACCTTCTCCCAGCTCTTGCCATAGGCAATGAGCAGGCTGCCGGCGGAATCGTACTGCGCAGGAAACTCGTAGCCCGCGGCGATGCACGAATCCAGCCGCACTCCGGGGCCGCCCGTGGAAATGTAGCGGCTGATGACCCCGCAGCTGGGGGCAAAGTTGTTTTTGGGATCCTCGCAATTGATGCGCACCTGCATGGCATGCTGCAGGGGGATGGTGTTCTCCTGGGTAAACCGCAGCCGGCCGCCAAAGGCAATGGCAATCTGCTCTTCCACCAGGTCCACGCCATAGCGGCATTCGGTGATGCCGTGTTCCACCTGCAGGCGGGTATTGACTTCGATGAGATACGGCTGGCCGTCCTGCCCCACCAGGAACTCCACGGTGGCCAGGGAGTAGTAATCCACGGCGCGCACCAGACGGCGGGCGTATTCCTTGAGGGCCCACCGTAGCTCCGACGTCATGCCGGTCCAGGGCGAGGGGGTGATTTCAATCAGTTTTTGATGGTTACGCTGTACGGAGCAATCGCGCTCGTCAAAGGCAAACACATTTCCATATTTATCTGCCACCACCTGAATTTCGATGTGGCGGACATTATCCATATATTTTTCCACAAACAGCCGCGGATTGCCAAAGGAGGCTTTGGCCATGGCCGAGGCTTTTTCAAAGGCGTTTTCCAACTCCTCCATATTGGAGACCTTGGAAATGCCGCGCCCGCCGCCGCCGCCCTCGGCCTTGAGCATCACCGGGAAGCCAATCTCCAGGGCAATGCGCCGGGCTTCGGGGATGTCCACGGCGCCATCAGAGCCGGGAACCACGGGAATATTCAACGATTTTGCAATCTTTCTCGCTTCAACCTTGTTGCCCAGGCGGCGCATGGAATCCGCGCAGGACCCGATGAAGGTAATGCCGGCTTCCTCGCACTTGGCAGGAAAGCTGTCATCCTCCGAGGCGAACCCCCAGCCGGGATGAATGCCCACAATGCCCCGGGCCTTGGCCTTGCGGATGATGAGGTCAATGTCCAGATAGGCCCGCGGGTCTTCCCCCAGCAGCACCAGCTCACGTGCCCCTGCCGTGACCGGGGCGGTTTTGTCGACGTCCGTGGCGGTGAGCACGGGGATGGCGTTGAACCGTTCCTTGATGGAACGCAGGATGCGCCGGGCGGGAATGCCGCGGTTGGCCACCAGAATGGGCTTGCCGCGAACCTCTTCCAGGA
>JAIWOE010000266.1 GCA_020217165.1 Desulfovibrio sp.
ATCCGCCACCACCTCCGTCCTGGAGTGCGGCGGCAGGGGCGCAGGCGTTTTGGCGCCGCATGCGCCCAGCAACAGCGCACAGGCCAGCCCGAAAAATGCCGGACGCAGCCGGCGAGCAAGGCGGTGGAACATGCCGTCCATCATGACCCCTTTGAAGGGTCCCTGTTTAGACGGCGCGGCGGGTTCTGGCAAGGGCGCGTCGAAGGGCCCGCTCCAGCCGTTCCGCATCCACGGGCTTGGAAAGGTATTCGTCCATGCCGGCATCCTTCACGCGCTGGCGGTCCTCGGTGGAGGAAAAGACGGTCAGGGCCACGATGGGCACCTCCGAATCCCCGCCGCTCTTGCCGGCGCGAATCTCCCGGGCTGCGGTCAGGCCGTCCATTTCCGGCATCTGGACGTCCATCAAGACCACATCGTAAGGTTTGGCGGCCAGCATCTCCAGGGCCTGCAGGCCGTTCACCGCCGTATCCACCTGATGCCCCTGCTTTTGCAGGAACACCTTGGCGAAGATGCGGCTCACGTCCTCATCTTCCACCAACAGCACCTGCAGGGAGCCCAGGGCTGGCTCCTTGCCCGGGCGGCCAGCCTGACGGTCAGCGGGGGCCGGAGCCTTGCCCGTGCCCAAGCGCACGGTGCAGGTGAAGGTGGAGCCGGTACCGTCCTCCCCGGCGCTGGCAAGCACCAGAGAACCGCCCATCATTTCCGCCAGGGTTTTGGAGACAGGCAGCCCCAGACCGGCGCCGGCATGTTTTTTGGTGAGCAGTTCTTCACCCAGGGAGAAGGCGTCGAAGATGTGGTCCCGCTTGTGGGGCGGCACGCCTGGGCCGGTATCGTGCACTTGCACCACCAGCAGGGTGTGTGCCCCGTCCGCGGCAGCAGGCAGCCCAGGCGCGAGGGGGCCATCGGCATCGGTCCAGGGATGCACGTGGATTACCACATTGCCCTGGCGTGTGTATTTTACGGCATTGTCACCCAGATTGAAGATGATCTGCTTGAGCCGCTCGGCATCGCCCACCAGAAAATTCGGTGTTTCCGGCTGGACCACGGCCTCGAATCCCAGGCCCTTTTCCGTGGCCAGACGCAGCAGGCTCTCGAACACCGGGGCCAGGGTCTCGCGGAGGTTGAATTCCGCCGGCCGCAGGGTGAGCAGACCGCGCTCCGAGGCAGAGAGGTCCAGCAAATGGTTGACGATGTGGAGCAGGTCTCGCCCGGACCGGCGCACGGCCCCAATGTAGAGGCGTTGTTCTTCGGTGGTTTCGGTGATGGACAACAGGTCCGTCATGCCCAGGATGCCATTGAGGGGCGTGCGCAGTTCGTGGCTCATGTTGGCCAGGAATTCGCGCATGGCGGCCAGGGCCTTTTCCAGGGCGCGTTCGCGTTCGGAGACCGTGAAGCGCAGGGCCTCGCTGGCTTCCACCAGGTTGGTCACGTCGGCCAGGCCCAGAATGGTGCCGCCGTCTTGCGTGGCGCAGACATGGAGGGACAAGTCGCAGGTGCCGCCGGCCTTGAGGGGCAGCCGGCAGGTGACAGACTGGGCAAAACCTGGCTGGCACCCCTGGGCTTGCATGGATTCCAGCAGCCGTTTGACCACCTCCTCCGCCGGTTCCGCACAGGCCCCCAGCAAGGAAGCGGCCGCCTTGTTGCAGCCTCGAAGCCCGCCCTTAGGGCAGATGGACAGCACGGCAAAGGGGCTTTCCAGCCCGTTGCCGACAGGAGGTTGTAATTCGTCCTCGTGGGAAGCCATCTCCACCTCTTCAGAAAAACAGGTTCAGCACCCGCTTCATCCTTGCAGGCGTCGGGCCAGCCAGGTGTGCCGGGTCAGGGTCTTGTTGTTTCGTACCGCCATGGCCAGGGCCTTGCGCGATCCCGCCAGCACCACCAGTTTGCGGCCCCGGGTGACAGCCGTATATAGAAGGTTCCGTTGTAGCATGACATAGTGCTGCGTCAAGACGGGAACAACAACGGCGGGGTATTCCGAGCCTTGGGATTTATGAATGGAAATCGCGTAGGCTGGCGTGGCGTCGTCCAGATCCGCCCCTTCCAGCAGCACTTCCCGGCCGTCAAATTTCACCAGCAGCCCGGGACCTTGCGGGTCCACGGCCACCACGCGGCCGAGGTCTCCATTATAGATATCCAAATCGTAGTTGTTGCGTAATTGCATGATGCGATCGTGCAACTGGAAGCGCTTGCCACCCCGGACCAGGGCCTTTTCTTGTGGATTGAGAGAGAGTTGCAACATCTCATTGAGTTTTTCCACCCCGGCGGAGCCCTTGTGCATGGGGGCGAGCACCTGGATATCCTCCATGGGATCCAGCTTGAAGCGCCTGGGGATGTGGTTCTTGACCAGATCCACAATGCGCCGGGCACAGCGCTCGGGGTCTTCCTCTTCGATGAAATAGAAATCCGACACCCGCTCCCGGCTGGTTTCCATGTACGGCATGTCGCCCTGGTTGATGGCATGGGCTCCCAGGACAATGTCGCTCTGGCGGGCCTGGCGGAAGACTTCGTCCAGCTCCACCACGGGCACGGCGCCGGAGCCGATGATGTCCTTGAGCACGTTGCCCGGCCCCACGGAGGGCAGCTGGTGCACATCCCCCACCAGCACCATGGTGGCGCCCAGGGGCACGGCCTTGAGCAGGTGATGCATGAGCATCAGGTCCATCATGGAACTTTCGTCGATGATAAGGAGGTCGCAATCCAGGGGATCTTCTTCCCCGCGGGAAAAGCCGCCCGTCTGCTGGCTGAATTCCAGCAGGCGGTGGATGGTCATGGCTTCCTGGCCGCAGGCCTCGGCCATGCGCTTGGCTGCCCGGCCCGTGGGTGCGGCCAGCAGGGCCTCGGCGTCCATGGACTGATACAGGGCCAGGATGGCCTTGATGATGGTGGTTTTGCCCGTGCCCGGCCCCCCCGTGACCACCAGCACCTTGGAACGGCCGGCCTGCTCCACGGCCTCCACCTGCCGCGGAGCCAAAGTAATGCCAAGGGATTTTTCCACTTCCTGGATGGCGTCTTCGGGATCCATGGGCCGCAGGCGCCGCGGGGCGGCAGCCAGGGTGCGCAGGCGGGAGGCCACCCGGCGCTCGGCGGTGTGAAAACTTGTCAGGTAGACGGCCTCCCCCACCTCCGGCAAGTCCTCCAGGATGAGGCGGCCTTCAAACACAAGATTTTCCAGCGCCTTGCGGCACAGGGATTCGGGCACTTCCAGCATGCGCTCGGCCCGCTCCAGCAGCGCATCCTTGGGGGAGAACACGTGGCCTTGCCCGGTTTCCTCGCCCAGCACATACACGATGCCGGCTTCCACGCGCAGGTCACTGTCCTTGGCGAAGTTGAGCTTGCGGGCGATGGCGTCGGCGGTCAAAAAGCCGAATCCCCGCACTTCCATGCACAGCCGGTACGGATTGTGCTGCACCACGGCCACCGCTGCCGGACCGTAATGTTTGAAAATTCGCAAGGCGTGGGCCGCGCTGACGCCGTGGGACTGGAAAAACAGCATGGCCTCGCGCACGTCGCGCTGGGCAGCCCAGCCCTCCGCCACCATTTTGAGTTTTTTCTCGCCCACCCCGTCCACTTCCAGCAGCCGTTCGGGGAAGCGATCCAGGATGTCCAGGGTTTCCTCTTTGAAATGATTGACAATACGATTGGCGAGCTCCGGCCCCACCCCTTTGATGACCCCGGAACCCAGAAACAGGCGAATGCCGTCCTCCTCCACGGGCAGGGCCTGCACGGCCGATTCCGCCAGAAACTGTGGCCCGTACCGGGGATCTTCCTTCCAGCGACCAACAAATTTGAACTCCTGCCCCGGCAGGGCGTCCAGCATGGCGCCCACCACCGTCACCGGATGGCGGGAGCCTGGCAGGCGGACCCGGGCCACGGTGAAGCCGTTTTCAGGATTGGAGAAGGTCACACGTTCGATGCGGCCAGCGAGCTCCTGCGTGCCCTCGGCAGCGTCCAGGGGCAGGGAGGCCTGCTGCGAATCGTCCTGCGGCGCGGCGGATTCGTTCTTGGGACGGTGTTTGGTGCGGGAGAATTTCATAATGTATCAAGGTAACTGTTCGGGATGACACTCTCTGCTATCGCACCCCATGCCGCGGCGCAAGAAAAGACTGCCCGCAGCCAGAACAGGGCCATGGCGCTTGACGCCGGCGCAGGAATGCATAGAATCTTCAAATTCATTTCATTGGAGGATTCTATGATTCACCTGACCGACAATGCCGTGTCCGAACTGGACGCCTATTTTGCTGACAAACCCAAAAGCTCCATCCGGATTTACCTGGCTCCCGGCGGCTGTGCCGGCCCCCGCCTGG
>JAIWOE010000267.1 GCA_020217165.1 Desulfovibrio sp.
CACAATTTCCACCAGTTGTTTGTCCGGGGAAAGGCCGGAGAACACCAGGCCCATTTCCTCGCACATCTCCTTGTAATTCTGATTGAATTCATACCGGTGGCGGTGACGCTCCTGGATCTCATCCTTGCCATAGGCCGCGTGGGCCTTGGTGTCCGCCGCCAGCACGCAGGGGTACGCCCCCAGGCGCATGGTGCCGCCCAGGTCCGCATCCTTGCCGCGCACCTCCACCTTCTGGGTGCGGTAGTCGAACCATTCCTTCATCAGGTAAATGACCGGATGCTGCGTGAGGGGATTGAACTCCTGGGAGTCCGCATCCAACTTGAGCACGTTGCGGGCGAATTCTATCACCGCGCACTGCATGCCCAGGCAGATGCCGAAGAAGGGAATCTGGTGCTCCCGGGCGTACTGGATGGCGCGGATTTTCCCGGCAATGCCGCGGTTGCCGAAGCCGCCGGGCACCAGGATGCCATCCAGCCCCGCCAGGATGCCGGCCACGGTCTTGTCCGTCACTTCCTCGGAATTCACATACACCAGATTCACGGCCACGTCGTTGGCAATGCCGCCGTGAATGAGGGCCTCGTGCAGACTCTTGTAGGCTTCCTTCAAATCCACATACTTGCCCACAATGCCAATGGACACGGCACCCGTGGGGTGAGCCAGCCTGTGCGTCACCTGCTTCCAAGCGGCAAGATCCGGATTCTTGGCCGGCAGCTTGAGGAGGATGGCCACCTTCTGGTCCAGGCCTTCCTCATACAGCTTGAGGGGCACTTCGTAGATGTTCTGCACGTCCACGGCGGTGAACACGGCATCTGCATCCACGTTGCAGAACAGGGCGATCTTGGACTTGAGGTCCGACGGGATGGCCTGTTCGCAGCGGCAGATGATGATGTCCGGCATGATGCCAATGGAGCGCAGTTCCTTCACGCTGTGCTGGGTGGGCTTGGTTTTCAGCTCCCCGGCTGTCTTAATGTACGGCACCAGGGTCAGGTGGATGTAGAGCACCTGTTCCTTGCCCAGATCCCCGCGCAGCTGGCGAATGGCTTCCAGGAACGGCAGGCCTTCGATGTCGCCCACGGTGCCGCCGATTTCCACAATCACCACATCCATGTCGTCGGAGGCCAAATTCAGGATGGACTGCTTGATCTCGTCGGTGATGTGCGGAATTACCTGCACGGTGCCGCCCAGATAGTCCCCGCGGCGTTCCTTGGTAATGACGCTGTGGTAGATGGAGCCGGAGGTGTAGTTGTTCTTCTGGCTCAAGGGCACGTTGAGGTAGCGTTCGTAGTGGCCCAGGTCCAGGTCGGTCTCGGCGCCGTCATCGGTGACGTAGACCTCGCCATGCTGGAAGGGATTCATGGTCCCGGGGTCCACGTTGATATACGGGTCCAGTTTCTGAATGGTGACCTTGAGGCCGCGCGCAATGAGCAGCGCCCCCAGGGAGGCTGCGGCCAACCCCTTGCCCAGGGAGGACAGCACGCCGCCGGTGACAAAGATAAATTTTGTTTTCAAGGGCTTGCCGCCACGGTAATAGCCGCTGGTCTTCATCGCGGAGTCTCCAGTTGGGTCAAAGTGAACAAGGACATGCCGCGAAACAGCCTGCGCCAGACGGCTCATGCTGGGGAAACGCTGCACGCGGGAGCGAAACTGGCGCTTGAAATCCCGGCCAAGACTGTGCACAAGGGCGGCGGGTGGCACGGCGCTCGGGAGAATATTCTTTGCGGAAGACCCTCCCTTTCGTCAAGCCCTTCACGTCATCTTGGCGCATCACCATAGCGCACTGCAAGACCGGATACAAGGAAGCCTCTCATGTCCCAGCCTGTCTCTTCTCCCACCGCCCCTGCCACCGCGCCCGCCACGGTGCGTGCGTTGGTCGTCACCGGCTACGGCTCCAACTGCGAACGTGAATGCGCCCACGCCGCCCGGCAGGCCGGGGCGGATGTTGCGGATATCGTGTTCTTTCCCGATCTGGTGGCCGACCGCGTTCGTCTGACTGACTACAATTTCCTGCTCTTCCCCGGCGGATTTCTGGACGGAGACGACCTTGGCGCCGGCCAGGCCGCAGCCCTGCGCTGGCGGCACGTGCGCACCGCCACTGGCCGCTCCCTGCTGGATGATCTGAAGACTTTCCTGGACGCCGGCGGGCTGGTGCTGGGCATTTGTAACGGCTTCCAGCTCCTGGTCAAGCTGGGCCTACTGCCGGCCCTGGATGGCCTGTACTTCGAGCGCCAGGTGAGTCTGGCTCCCAACGATTCCGCACGATTCGAAGATCGATGGGTGCGGTTGCGGGCCAACCCCGCCTCCCCGTGCGTCTTCACCAGGGGCATCGACTGCATCGACCTGCCCGTGCGTCACGGCGAGGGCAAGCTGGTGCCCGCGGACGAGGTGGTGCTGCAAAAAATCATCGACAACCATCTCATTGCCTTGCAGTACATCGACCCCGCCACCAACGCCCCCACCGAGGCCTATCCGCACAATCCCAATGGCTCTCCCCTGGGCATCGCCGGCCTCACGGACCCCACCGGCCGCATTCTTGGGCTGATGCCCCACCCCGAGGCCTTCAACGACATCACCAACCATCCGCATTGGACGCGCGGCCCTGCGGAAATCGTGGGCACCCTTGGCGTGGAGCTGCTGGCCCGGGGCGTGGCCTCCCTCAGGGGAAAATGATCTGCCCTGCCCCGCCCCAGCGCCCCCCCGCCGGCTGGCCGGAGTGGGAATCCGTGATGCGCCTGGCCCTGGAGCAGGCCCGGCTGGCCGCCCAGGCGGATGAAGCCCCCGTGGGGGCGGTGCTGCTGGATGCGGACGGCCGTCTCCTGGCCACGGGCCACAACGCGCCCATCGCCATGGCCGACCCCACCGCCCACGCGGAAATCCTGGCCCTGCGAGCCGCAGCCCGCGCCACCGGCAACTACCGCCTGCCGGGCAGCGTGCTGGTGTGCACCCTGGAGCCCTGCGTCATGTGCCTGGGCGCGCTGGTGCACGCCCGGGTGGCCGGCGTGGTGTTCGGTGCTCTGGACCCCAAGGCAGGTGCCGTGGCCTCCAACCTGCCGGGGGCGGCCCTCCCCTTCTTCAATCATCGATTCTGGACCCTGGGCGGCGTACTGGGGGACGAGTGCGGCGGCCTGCTTTCGGATTTTTTCCGCGCCAGACGCAACGCGCGCCTTCGTCACGGAGCCTCCCCTCCCCCCCTTGCGAACACACCGGCAATGGAGTAAGGATACTCTCTTTCCCGCCGATCGCACCATGCGGAGAGGTACCGAAGTGGCCGTAACGGGCTCGACTCGAAATCGAGTTGGGGGCTAATCACCTCCACGTGGGTTCGAATCCCACCCTCTCCGCCATCCCCCTTCTTCTAGCGTCTCTCAGTCTCTCTCAGTGAACATAACAGTCTGAAAAAAAGCACCGTATCTGTCCTTATCTGCACGTGGCTATCCCTTTAACTCCGCATAGGTCGTCGGCCCGGCGTTGGAGCACGCCAGGAGCAGCCGGTCAAAGCCCTGGCCGGGCCAGAAACGCCGGCTGAATCGGTAGCAGAACTCGTTGAGGTACTTCTGCAGATGCTTCTTCATGACGCCATGATAGGTGCCGAGAAGGAAGGCGTTGGCGTTGGATACCAGGATGTTGACCCACTTGAGGGCGTCAAAGTCCGGAGTCCCTCGCTTTGGGGACACCATGACCGCAGTGTGCGCGTGGCCAAGTTCCTTCACCACATGGAACACCACCAGGCCATCAGTTTTGACTGGCTGGCCCGCGGCCACGTGCGTTTCGAGGGTGGCCTTGACCGTTTTGTTGTCAACATTTTCAAGGACCTGCATTTTGGCGAAGGTTAGCGCTTCGTCCTTGACCGCGGCCATGACCAGCACGGGCACCTTGCGCGTGCCACGCCCCCGCTTGTCGCCGCCCTTGCTGACGCCCCCGTTGAAAAAGGCGTCATCCACCTGAATGATTCCGGCAAGTTGGTAGTTGGCGTCGCGGGCTTCCATGGCCTTGCGGATCTTGTGGAGCATGGTCCAGGCGCACTTGAGTCCGACGTCGATCAGCCGCGACAGAGCCAGGGCCGAGAGGCCGCGCTTGTCCGTGCCGATGAGGATTTGGCGCAGCCGCAGCGGGGACAGCGGTCGCCCTCGGGCCATCGCAGTTGAAAGAGCCGCTCTTGCGACAGGCCTTCTCGGGGCCGAAGCGGCGCTGGAAGGTCAAGAGGTCCATCTCGCGGTAGGGTTTGGACATGTGAACGCTCCGCAGGTGGCTATAATTTTTCTAGATTATGACAGATGTGCGGAGGCAAAGCTATAGCCAC
>JAIWOE010000268.1 GCA_020217165.1 Desulfovibrio sp.
TGGGGTACGGAACTGATTCCACTCCGTGACCACGGCCAGGGCGTGGGCGCCTTCCAGGGCGGCGTACTGCTCGTCCACCACCTCCAACCCGCCGGCGGTCCACTGCTTTTTGACGTTGGCACCGGCCACGGGATCAAAGGCGCGGATCGTCATGCCCTTGCCCACCAGGTATTCGGCGATTTTCAGGGCAGCGGCCTCGCGGATGTCGTCGGTGTTGGCCTTGAAGGCCAGACCCCACAGGGCCAGGGTCTTGCCGGCCACGCCGCCCTGGGCCTCGAAGTAGGCCTCGATTTTCTGGGCCAGCACCAGCTTCTGGCGGTCGTTCACGTCATCCACGGAAGCCAGCAGTTGGGGCTCGTAGTCGTACTGGCGGGCGGTGTTGATGAGGGCCTTGACATCCTTGGGGAAACAGGATCCGCCGTAGCCCACGCCAGGATAGATGAAGGAGTAGCCGATGCGGCTGTCGGACCCGATGCCCATGCGCACGTCGCGCACGTCCGCCCCCACCTTTTCGCAGATGTTGGCCACTTCGTTGATGAAGCTGATCTTGGTGGCCAGCATGCAGTTGGCGGCGTATTTGGTCATCTCCGCGCTACGCACGCCCATGACGATGCACTTTTCCCGGCTGCGGGCAAAGGGAGCGTACAGGGCCTTCATGAGCTCGGCGGTGCGCACGTTGTCCGTGCCAAGCACCACGCGGTCAGGCTTCATGAAGTCGTTCACCGCATCCCCTTCCTTGAGGAATTCGGGGTTGGAGACCACGTCGAACTCCAGGGGTTCACCACGTTTGGCAAGCTCTTCCTGGATCAGCTCGCGGACCTTGTCCGCCGTGCCCACGGGCACCGTGGATTTATCCACCACGATGGTGTAGTCTGCCATGTTCTGACCAATGTCCCGCGCCACCTGATGCACAAAGGAGAGGTCACAGGAACCGTCATCCCGGGAGGGAGTGCCCACGGTGATGAAGGCGAAGAGCGAGTCCTTGAGTCCTTCCTTGATATCGGTCGTGAAGGTCAGCCGCCCTTGGGCGGTGTTGCGCTTCACCAGCTCTTCGAGGCCGGGTTCGTAAATGTGGACACGCCCAGCACGGAGCATCTCCACCACGTCGGGGTTCACGTCCACGCAGCAGACGTTGTTTCCTGTTTCGGCAAAGCAGGCCGCGGAGACGAGCCCCACATAGCCGGTGCCGACGATGCACAGATTCATAGCGTTTCCGCCTTGGACAAAGTAATAAGGAAAAAAGAGGGGGACGACAGGTTGGAAACGCGTTAGTACAAAGCTCGCCTTCCATCGTCAAGTGACGAATGGGTGAAAATACGCCGCGCCCCACTTTCCGCATTGCCTTTTTCCCGCCATCCACGTAAAAGGAAGATCGCCATGGACGTAGACCCTCCTCCCTCTCCCTGTTCATCCATATTATTTGCCGGCGTGCGCGACCATGCTTGAACTGATTTTGTGTTCGCTGGCCGCCATTTGTATTTCCGCATGGTGTTCCATGCTGGAGGCCAGCTTCTATTCCGTGCCGGCCAGCCACATTGAGCACCTGCGGGCCACGGGCAGGCGGTCCGGCCAGATTCTGCACCGGCTGCGGTCAGACATCGACAAGCCCATCTCGGCCATTCTCATTCTGAACACCATTGCCAACACCGCCGGGGCCTCCCTGGCCGGGGCCATTGCCAGCCGGGAGCTCGGCTCGCAAATGGCCGGCTATTTCGCCGCCCTGTTTACCCTGGGGGTGCTGTTTTTATCGGAAATCGTGCCCAAAACCATCGGCGTGGCCTATGCCCGCCGGCTGGCGCCCTTCATGGCTCGGCCCCTGCAAGGCATCGTCTTCATGCTATGGCCGTTCATCTGGATCACCAGCGCCCTGACCCGGATGCTCAAGCCCAAGAAGTCCCGCTCGGAAATGACCGAAGACGACATCCGCGCCATCGTGACCCTGACGCGCCGGGCAGGGATACTTAAGCCGTATGAAGAGCAGACCATCATGAACCTGCTGCTCATGGACTTGAAGACCGTGAGCGACATCATGACCCCGCGCACCGTGGTCTTTTCCCTGTCCTCCGCCGCCACCGTGGCCGAGGCCAAGCTCTCCCCGGGATTCTGGAACCACTCCCGGGTGCCGGTGTACGATGGCGAGGATTCGGAAAACGTGGTGGGCATCTGCTACCGGCGCGATGTGCTGACCCTGCTGGCCGAGGATCATTTTGACGCCACCATTGGCGAAATCATGCGCCCTGCCCGCTTTGTGCTCTCCTCCCTTACCCTGGACCGACTGCTGGTGGAATTTCTGGAGTCCCGTGTGCATCTGTTTGTGGTGCTTGACGAATACGGCGGCATGGAAGGCGTGGTGAGCCTGGAGGACGTGGTGGAGGAAATGCTGGGCAAGGAAATTGTGGATGAGACGGACCGCGTGGAGGACCTGCAGGCCCTGGCCCGCGCCCGCAAAGAACAGTTGACGAACGCCCGGGAGAAACTACAGAATAGAGCGCTCCCTGCCACACCGGCCAATCACGGCTGAACCACACGGCGCATGCGCCACCATGCGACAGGGGATGACACGCATGACCCAAAAGAAGTCCAACACCAAGATGTACATCCTGGCCCTGCTGTTGTTTGTGGGCGGGCTGGGTGCGCTGGTGGCCTCTGGCCTTTCCGAAAACAGCGTCTATTTTTTGAATGTTTCCGAGGCATTGGCCATGCCGGCGGAAAAGCTCACCGCCGTGCGGATGTTCGGCCAGGTGGACGAGCGGGACCTGAACGCCCACCAGGGCATGCCCGGCGTGACCTTCCGGCTCATCGACAAGGAAGACCCCTCCCAGACCCTGATGGTGGAGTACAAGGGCGCGGTGCCAGACACCTTCAAGCCCGGCGTGGAAGTGATTGTGGAAGGTGCGCTGGACAAGTCCGGCGGGCAGTTCACCGCCTCTACCCTCATCACCAAATGCCCCTCCAAGTACGAAAAGCAGAACCGGCAGGAAGGCTGATTCGGCCGCGGGCTGCGGGCCGGCCATGCCGGCCCGAACGACCGATTATGTTGTGGTGAAAGACGAATCCTTTGCGTATGATCCGTGCAACCAGGGTGCGGACGCTTACCAGATTTTCATGATGTCCGGCAGGTTGCCGCCACGGGGGTCCGCGCATCTCCCCCTGGTCTGGAATGCTTTGTCCCACAAGGGTTTTCTTCTGATGGCGCACCGTTGGCTTCGCGGTTCGTACGCCGTGTCTGCAGGATAGCCGCCCCTTCCCCTTCCGTGCGTTTCAGTTTAGGGTGCCGCCTTCCGAAGACACGCAAGGTGGTGACACATGCATTTGCTTGGCTACTGGACGCAGCTGGCTTGTTTGCTGCTGACCCTTGGGTTTTCCGCATACGCCCTTATCCTGTGCTGGAACAACGACCCGCGCTGCCCGGCCTGGCTGGAGCGCGGGCACGTGCTGGTCTCCGCCCTGCTCACCCTGGGGGCCGGTGTGATCCTCAACGCCCTGGTGAACAGGGACTATTCCTTCTCCCTGGTGGCGGATTACACGGACAATGTCCTGCCCCTGTTCTACCGCATCACGGCCTTCTGGGCCGGCCAGGCCGGCTCGCTGTACTTCTGGGCCTGGATGGTGGCGTTGTGCTGCCTGGTGTTTCAGGCCACCAGATCCTATGCCAAGCTCTCCCCCGGCACCAAGCTGCATTTCTGGCTCTTCCATCACGGGGTGATGGCCTTCTTCCTGCTGCTGCTCACCAGCTACAGCAATCCGTTCACGGAAATCTTCCCCGTGCCCCCGGACGGCAACGGCCTGAACCCCCTACTGCAACACCCCGGCATGATCTTCCACCCGCCCCTGCTGTTCCTGGGCTATGCGGGCTTCACCATTCCGGCCTGTCTGGCCCTGGGGCAAACCCTGGCCGGCGAATTCGGCCGCGCCGGGCACTGGACCGTGGTGGGCCGCCCCTACGCCGTCAGCGCCTGGGTGTTCCTGACGGCGGGCATCATCCTTGGCGGCTGGTGGAGCTACATGGAACTCGGCTGGGGGGGCTACTGGGCCTGGGACCCGGTGGAAAACGCGTCCCTCATCCCCTGGTTCGCCGGCACGGCCTTTTTGCACACTGCCGTGATGCAAAGCAGGCGCGGCGTCCTGCCCAGGGTGAATGTCTTCCTGGTAGGACTGACCCTGGTGACCTGTTTCTTCGCCACCTATCTGGTCCGCTCCGGCGTGGTGGAGAGCCTGCATGCCTTTGGCCGGGCTCCCATCGGCGTCCCTCTGATGTTGTTCATGATTGCCGCCGTCATCTTCCTGCCCGTGGG
>JAIWOE010000269.1 GCA_020217165.1 Desulfovibrio sp.
TGCAGTGGGCCAGCTGGAAGGAGGAATCCTCCTCCTGCACCAAGTAGATGGCCATGGCCTCAAACGGCAGCAGGGCGCTGATTTTTTCCAGGGTTTGAGTCAGGATGCGCTGCAGGCCGTCGGTTTCATCGGCATCGGGATGAAACGCCCCCAGGAGCACGGCGCTTTCCATGGCGTCCAGGGCAGTGATTTTCTCCAGGGTCAGGCGCTCCACCTGGGCTTGCAGCTGCGCCACCTGGGCCTGCAAATGGGCCACCGGCTCCACATCCTGGGGCAGGGCGGACTGGCCGGGCAAACCGGGCAGGGCAGGGGCGCCGTCGCCGGCGTTGGTGTCGGTGTTGACAGGCTTCATGCAGGGTCCGCACAGTTGATGACCATGGAAAAAATCGACTGAACCACGCCCAGCATAGCGGATTTTTGCAATGTTGCAAACCGGGCAACCTCCCTGAACGTGTCCACGCGGAACAGGGCGGGCCGTTGCGGCAGTCCCTTGCCAAGGGACGGGCATTCCCATACAGCAGGTCCATGCTGTCCATTCCTCGCCTGGATCCCGCCGGCGTCTTGCCCGTCCTCAAGGAAGCCTGCCAGACCGCCGGCCGGCTGGTGGCATCGCACTACGGCAAGCCGGTGGTGCAGTGGACCAAGGCCGATGACTCCCCCGTCACCGAGGCGGACACCGCCTCCCACGCCTGCATCACCGCCGTGTTGGGCCGGCATTTTCCGGGCGTGCCCGTGCTTTCCGAGGAGGGCGAGGCCGTCCCCTACGCCGTGCGCCGCGACTGGACGCAGTTTTTTTTGGTGGATCCCCTGGACGGCACCAAGGGCTTTTTACGCCGCAACGGCGATTTTTGCGTGGCCATTGCCCTGGTGCAGGAACAGCGCAGCACGGCTGGCTGCATCCACATTCCCGTGGATGACGTGCTGTACGCCGGCGGGCCCGGCCTGGGCTGTGAGATGCAGGCCCCCGGCGCGCCGCCGGAGCCCATCCGCACCCGCAAGCCGGCCCCGGGGGAGGGACTTGTGGTGCTGTGCAGCGTGACGCGGGAAACCCCCAAGCTGGACGCCTTCCTGCAATACAAACACGTGGCCCGGCGGCATTGCCGCGGCGGGGCGGTGAAGTTCTGCCTGCTGGCCCAGGGCCAGGCGCACCTGTTCCCCTGCCTGTATCCCACCTATGAATGGGACGCCGCCGCCGGGCAGGCCATTGTGGAGGGTGCGGGGGGCACCGTGCTGGACCTGCAGGGCAATCCCATCCGCTACAACAAGGAAAACCTCATCAACCTGCCCTTTGTGGCCCAGGCCTGAGGGCCTCCGCCCCTTGCCTCCCGCCGCCGCCTCCCGTACAACGCGACATCCCACTTCGCTTCCGGAGGCATTGTTCATGCGCAAGACTGTGTATTTCATCGAAGGCGACGGCATTGGCCCCGAGGTCTTCCGCGTCGCCCGGCAGGTCATCGATACCGCCGTGGCCAAGACCTATTCTGACGGCCGCGGCCTGGATTGGTCCGAACTCCTGGCCGGTGAAAAGGCCTACGCCGAAACCGGCACCTATCTGCCCGAGGCCACCCTTGCGGCCCTGCAAACCGCCGAACTGGCCATGAAGGGCCCCCTGGCCACCCCGGTGAGCGGTGGCATCCGGTCCCTGAACGTGGCCCTGCGCCAGACCCTGGACCTGTACGCCTGCATCCGACCCATCAAGTATTTCAAGGGCATCGAATCCCCGGTCAAACGGCCCGACCTGGTAGACATGACCGTCTTTCGCGAGAACACCGAGGATGTCTACGCCGGCATCGAATATCAGGCCAACACCCCCGAGGCCCAAAAGCTCCTGGCCTTTTTGCGGGACGAGATGGGCGCCAAGGTGGACCTGGCCGCCGGCGTGGGCGTGAAGCCCATGACCGAGAAGGGGTCCAAGCGCCTGGTGAAAAAGGCCATTGAGTTCGCCGTGGCCCAGGGCAAGCCCTCCGTGACCCTGGTGCACAAGGGCAACATCATGAAGTTTACCGAAGGCGCCTTCCGCCTCTGGGGCTACGAGCTGGCCGCCGCGGAATTCGGGGACGTCACCTGCACGGAAAAGGATCCCGTGCCCGGCAAGGTGGTCATCAAGGACCGCATCGCCGACGCCATGTTCCAGGAAGCCCTCATCCGCCCGGAACAGTACAGCGTCCTGGCCACGCCCAACCTCAATGGCGACTACATTTCCGACGCCCTGGCCGCCCAGGTGGGCGGGCTGGGCATGGCCCCGGGCGTGAACATGAGCGATACCCTGGCCTTCTACGAAGCCACCCACGGCACCGCCCCCACCATCGCCGGGCAGGACAAGGCCAACCCCTGCAGTCTGGTGCTGTGCGGCGCCATGCTGCTGGAACACGTGGGCTGGCACGAGGCCGCCCAGGCCATCCACGCCGCGGTGAATACGGTCATCGGCAAGAAAACCGTCACCGTGGACCTGGCGTCCCAAATGCAAGGGGCCACCACCGTGGGCTGCACGGCCTTTGGCGAGCTGCTCCTCGCGGCCATGTAACTTGGTGTCATGCATGGAGGGAGGCCAGCCGCCAAGCCGGCCTCCCCAAGTCGCAGCCGTATGACCACGCAGGGTGTGCAGCAGTTCCCCCGAGGGTTGGCCCAGCCGGCCCAGGGCTTTCGGTTTGCCGTGGATTCCCTGCTCCTGGCGGCCTGGGCCGGGCAGGCCCTGCGGCCCGGCATGCGCGTGCTGGACCTGGGCTGCGGCTCGGGCGTCATCGGCCTGGGCCTGCTGCTGCTGACGGAGCGCGCCACGCTCCTTGGGGTGGATGTCGATGCGGACATGCTCGCCTGCGCCCGGGAAAACGCCCGTCGCCTGAGCCTGGAAGAGCGCGTCGAGGTCGTGGCCGTGGACGTGCGCCACGCCAGGACCATGCTCCCTGCCGCCGGCTTCGGGCTGGTGGTCTGCAACCCTCCCTGGCGCGCCCCGGGCACCGGCCGGCTGGCCCACCCCGGGCGGGTGGCAGCCAGGAGTTTTGTGGATGGGGCCACCCTGGCGGATTTCCTGGCCCTGGCCGCCTACGCCCTGCCGGCCAGGGGCCGTTGCTGCCTGGTGCACCGGGCCGATGCCCTGGCCGAGGTCATCACCGCCTGCCGCGCCGCCGGGCTGGAGCCCAAGCGCCTGCGCTGCGTGCACGCCCGGCCAGACCGGCCGGCCAGGCTGTTCCTGCTGGAGGCGCGCAAACAGGCCGGGCAGGAACTGGCCATTGAGCCACCCCTCGTGTTGTACGAGGATGCGCCAGGCGTTTTGCCGGGGGGGAGGGCGCCGTTTTCCGCACAGGCCCTGGCCCTGTGTCCCTGGCTGGCCTGCAACCCGGGCAGGACCGTGATGTCATGATCAAAAAACTCATTCTCCACAATTTCATGGCCCATGGCCACAGCGAGATTGCCCTGGCCGAGGGCGTGACCGTGCTCACCGGCCCCAACAACACCGGCAAGTCCGCCGTGGTGGAAGCCCTGCGCTGCCTGAGCGAGAATCCCTCCCTGGGCCGGGCCTTCATCCGGCACGGCAAAAAACAGGCCACCGTGGCCGTGGAACTGGAAGACGGCACGGTGCTGCGCTGGCATCGCAAGAAAACCACGTCCTGGTACGAGATTGAACGGCCGGGCCAGGAGATGGAGTCCTTCTACAAGCTGGGGCAGGGCAAGGCCCCGCCCCAGGTGTTGGAGCTGCTGAAGATTCAGCCCGTGGAAATAGATGATAAAAACAAAGTGGATGTGCACCTGGGAGACCAGCGCACCCCCGTGTTTCTCATCGATCGCCCCCCGGCCCAGGTGGCCCACTTTTTCGCCGCCTCCAGCGAGGGCGCGCATCTCCTGGCCATGCAGGATCTCCTCAAGGGCAAGGTCCGGGACGCCAAGAAGGATCGCCAGACCTTGCAGCTGCAGCAGGCTGCCCAGCGGGGGCTGCTGGATCGGCTGGCCCCGCTGCCGGACATCGCCCTGGCTCTGGAGGCTGCCGAAGCCGAAGGGGCCGCCCTGGCTGCGGCGGTGGCAGCCGTGCCCCGTCTGGAAACGCATGTGGCCCAGGTGTGGCAGGCCCGGCTTCGCCGGGCGCGGTTGATGGCCCGACGTCAGGCCCTGGACCCGTTGTGCAGTCCGCCGGCCCTGGAACCGGTGGATCGCTTGGCCCGACACCTGACCCGGCGGGACATCCTGGACGTCGCCCGGCAGGCCCTGTCCCGCCGTCGTGCCGGGCTGGATCCCCTGGCCGAACCGCCGGCCCTGGAGCCGGTGACGCCCCTGG
>JAIWOE010000014.1 GCA_020217165.1 Desulfovibrio sp.
ATGCACGCATTTTTGAGGGTGGTCCCGCCTGATACGGTTGAGGCAAGGGGCCGCGAGAATCAGGGGCGCCGCAGGAAGGACATCAGGTCGAGGAGGTGGCGGGAGATTCTTCCAGCAGGCGGACCAGCACAAGCCCGCACCCGGCAATGGCGCCGATGCTGTAAAAACCCAGGTGGAACCAATGCCGGTCGCCCATCCAGCCAAGGGCCAGGGGCACCAGGCCGTTACCGATGATGATGGCCGCCGGCACGATGAGGGAGACGGCCAGCCCGCGATCTTCCTCGACGAACAGCCGGGCGATGTAGGCGAAGCCGGCGGGGAAAAAGATCACGGAACACAGGGGCTGCACCACCACCGCCGCCACCAGCCAGTGGCCATGGGCGTAGCCCAGGGCGGCCGTGGAAATGGCGGAAACCGTCAGGTACAGGGCAATGGTGCGCCGGGCGCCCAGCCTGTCCGTGGCCAGGCCCGCAAACAGCACCATCACCGGGCCCGAAAGCCGGGAGACGGCCAGCAGCTGGTTGGCCTGGCTGCGGGTGTAGTCGTGCATTTCATGCAAAAACAGGGGCAACATGGCATATGGGCCCATGCTGGCGCCCACGGCCACGGCAAACAGGCCCAGGAGCGCCCAGAAGGTGGGGCGCCGGATGAGCCGGCGGGCGTTGGCCAGGCGCATGGGCGCGCCGCGCATCTCCCCGCCACGTCCCCATTGCAGAAACAGCAGCGCTGCCAGCATCATCATCCCGCCAAACAGCTGGAGCACGGCCCGCCAGTCGGCCACGCGCATCACGGCCTCGGCCATGAGGGGGGTCAGGATGAAGCTCAGGTTGGGCGCCACTTCGTGGATGGCCATGGCCCGGCCGTAGTGGCGGGGGGTGACCAGGGAGGTGAGGGTGGCCAGCCCCGAAGGCAGGTACCAGCCGCCAAATACGCCAAAGAGCAACAGCCCCGCAAACAGCAGCCATTCGTCGCGGAACAGGCCGGTCAGCAGCATCACCAGGCCCATGCCGAAGGTGGAGACGCAGATCATGGTCCGGTGCCGCATGTGACAGGCCACGGCGCCCGAAAAGAACAAGGAGACGCTGTAGCCCACGGAAAAAATCAGCAGCATGCGGGCGGCCTGGGCGTGGGTGAAGCCCATGTCCGCCTCAATGGCCGGGAACAACGGCGGGAAGATGACGCGGGCCCCGAAGTTCAGAAAAAACATGCCCGCCACCACCGTGAGCCACGGCAGGGCGGTGCGAAGACTCGTGGAAGGCATTTCGGTGGACATGTGATGACTCGACGATGAGCAATCCGCCAGCAGGCCCCGTCCGGAACAGGACGGCAATTCAAAGCCCTCCCTCCTAACCGAACCCCAGGGAAAAGCAACGAGAAAGTGTGCAGCGCTCGTGAGCCTGCGAACACGGGAGCTACTGCGGCGCCCGGGCGCAGGCAGGGGCGTGGCGGACAAGTAGTAGCGACCCCACCACCGCCGTAAAGGGCGCCACCGTTACCAATCCGAAGCTGCCCACCAGGGTCTTGAGCACTTCGGCGGAGACATAGAGCAGGTTGAACTGATTGGTCAGGGGCACACCCTGGGCCATGAAGGCCATGAGCAGGGTGATGTATCCGCCGGAATAGGCCAGGAGCAGGGTGGTGGTCATGGTGCCCACCACGGCCCGGCCCACATTGAGGCCGGAGCGCAGGACTTCCCGGCGAGTGATGTCCGGCTTGTTGCAGACCACTTCGTCCATGGCCGCGGCCACGTCCATGGCCAGGTCCATGACGGCGCCGGAAGCGGCGATGAACACCGAACCCACAAAGAGCTTTACCAGGTCCAGGTGGCCGAAGCCGGAATACAGCATGATTTCCGCAAAGGGTAATACTGCCCCATGTACCCTGAATTGCAGGGTAAAGTAATAGGCCAGGGTCGCGCTGCACAGGATGCCCAGCAGGGACCCCAGCAAGGCCACCAGCCCCTTGCGCGTGGGGCCGGCCACCAGCAGGATGATGGCGGCCGTGAGGAAGGTGACCACGCCAATGGACAGCCAGAAAGGATCCCACCCGGCCAGGAGTCTGGGAACCAGCACCTTCCAGAGCATCAGGGCCGTGAGCACGAAGGAGAGCAGGGCCTTGACGCCCGTCCAGCGGCCATACAGCAACAGCAGCACGGCAAACAACCCCAACAGAAGGAATTCCAGGCCCAGGCGGTAATGGTCCTGCGGGTTGGCAAAGATCACCTGGCCGTCGGCATTGATGGTCAACACCAGCAGGACGGTGTCCCCGGGCTGGTACAGCTTGTCCAGGTCCATGCGGCCCTGCAGGATGTTTTGGGCCCGAAACTGCTGGCCTTTGAACCGGCCCCCAAGGGCCTCCACGATGACCAGCTGTTCGCCCTGGCGCAGGATGCCGAATCGCTGAACGTGGCTGTCGTCCACGGTGACGATGCGCCCGCGGGTGCGTTCAGCGTCCCCGCCCTGGCTGCGTTCCTCGAAACCCGTGGGCAGGAGGATTAGGGCCAGGCACACCAGGGCGAACAGGACGACGAACAGGGCATCGCGCCGAATGCAGCAGGGGGCAGGGGCGGTCATGGGCAGGCTCCACAAAAGCGCACCGGGCGGCAAGGCATTTGGCCTCGCCGCCCGGCGTGAGGGTGCAAAAAAAGGGGTTACTTGACGGCCACGGTGGCGGGCACGGCCACGGGGGCCATGGCGGTGGCGGATTCCATGATCACGGGTTTGCCGGGTTCGCCCATCACTTCCATGGTGCGCAGGGCGATGTCGGCCAGGTGATAGGAGCCGGTGAACTTCTCGGCGCCGGGGCCCATGGCGGACACGGAGATGGGCACGCCGGTGTGGGAGAAGGAGGTCCAGGAGAGGCCGGCCTTCTGGTTCAGCACATGGGTAACGGCCACGCCCAGGGGGTTGTAGCCGCCGTAGAGGACATAGGTTTCCTCGTTGGCGTCACGTTCTTTTTTGCCCATCTTGGTGGCTTCAAAGGCGTCCTGCAGCAGCTTGATTTGGTACTCGGAGAGGACCAGCACATCCTTCTGGGCGTCGCCTTCGAACTTCAGGCCGAAGTGCTCGGTGATGAGGGCCTTGGCAGCCTCGAAATCGCCCTGGAAGTCCTTGAAGATGTCGTCATCGAACTTCTGGAAGGAGATTTTCTGGGCGCCCAGGACTTCAAAATCCGTATCGTACTTGGTGCCGGCATAGCCCAGGGTCAGGCCACCGCATTCGTGGTCGCCGGCAACGAGGATGAGGGTATCATTGGGGTGCTTTTTGGCGAAGTCCACGGCCTTCTGAACGGCCTGATCGAACACCAGGGTGTCGTGGATGGCCGCTGCGGCGTCGTTGGCATGGCAGGCCCAGTCGATCTTGCCGCCTTCCACCATCATGAAGAAGCCTTTGGGGTTGTCCACCATTTCAATGGCTTTTTCGGTGAATTCGGCGATGTTGATGTCTTCATCGCGGGTGTCGATCTGGTAGGGCAGGGCGCCGGCATCCTGCTGCCAGTCGTTCCAGGCGATGACCTTGCCGTCGCTGGGCTTCAGGGCCATGAAGTCCTGCTTGTTGGTGATGATCTTGTAGCCCTTTTCCTTGGCAATGGCCACGGCGTCGCCCAGGGGCTGGAAGGATTCGTCCTTCTTCTTGGCGCGGGCGCCATCGGGGTCGCGCATGCCGCCGCCACCAAAGAAGTCGAAGCCCGAATTGGCCAGGGCGATGTCAATTTCATGGTAGCCGCCGCGGCTGGGCACGTGGGCGTAGAAGCAGGCCGGGGTGGCGTGGTCGATGGACACGGACGAGAGGATGGCCACCTTCATGCCGCGGTCCCGGGCCATTTCCGCCAGGGTCTTCACGGGCTTCAGGGCGGCGTTGACGCCGATCTTCTCCACCAGGGTCTTCACGCCGGAGGCCATGGAGGTGGCGGCGGCGCCAGAATCGGTGATGAAGCGGTCCACGGCGTCGGTGGAGGCGATGCCCTGCACCGGGAAGGTGTTCATGGCCAGGGGCTTGCCCTGGAACTGCTCGGCAGCGGTGCGCTGGGGAATGCCCATGCCGTCGCCAATAAACATAAAGATGTACTTTGCCTGCTGCTTGGCCGGAGCCGCAGCAACAGGCAGGGCCATGCAGACGGCCAGGGCCGTCATGCACACAACACGGGCCAGGCGAGTCATGCCCGGAAAGCGCGCGATCATGGATGTCTCCTCCAGTGCAAAAAAATAAGGGGGGCGTGCAAACACCGCCCTTGTGCACGGGCAATGTGGAGATACCGTGTCAACTGGGTGAACTTGTTGCGCCGCAGGACGGCGCTTGCTCGCAACTGGCGGGGGCATCGGGAGGAGGCGCCGCGTGGACGGGCAGTTGCTCCCGGAATTCCTCCTCATAAATGCTCAACATCACCATGGCAAAGCCCAGCACCAGGGGCCCATACAGCAGGCCCCGAATGCCATAGGTCTGGAACCCGCCCAGCAGGGCCAGGAAGATATAAAAGGGGCTCATCTCCGCCTCGCCCTGCATGAGGTAGGGGCGGGCGAAATTGTCGATGGAGCCCACCACCAGCGCGCACCAGATGGCCAGGAATATCGCCATGCCCCAGGAGCCCATGAGGGCCAGGTAGGCCACGGCGGGAATCCAGATGAGGGCCGTGCCCACCACAGGAATAAAGGAGGCAAACCCCAACATCACCCCCCAGAACACCGCCGGGATGCCTACAATGGCAAAGCCGATGCCCCCGGCAATGCCCTGGAGCACCGCCGTGGCCAGGGAGCCCAGCAGCACCGAGCGCGCCACGGCCCGCACCCGGGCGATGATGCGGTCTTCCTGCTCTTCACGCAGAGGGGACAAGGCCTTGATTTTTTTGATCAACGTCACCCCGTCTCGGGAAAGGTAAAACACCAGGAACATGGTGATGAAGAAATTGGAGAGCAATCCCGCGGCATTGCTTATGAGATTCGCCCCCTGGGAGAGGAAGCGCTCCGAGGCCGTGCGGAAAATGGTCAGCAGGTTGCCTTCCAGGTCAATTTCCTTGAGGTTCACATAGGGTACATGCTCCGTCACCCAGGCTTGCCAGCGAGCCTTCCAGTCGCCGGCGGTGTAAGCATCCAAGCCGCCCTGGTCCACCCATTCCTTCACCTTGACGCTGGAGTCCAGCCCCTGCTGCACCATGGACGCCGTCACCAGGTACAGCGGCAGGATGATCACCAGGCAGATCAACAGCACCACGCACAGTGAGGCCAGGCTGCGCCGGCCCTTGAAGCGGGTGGAAAGGAATTCCTGCACCGGGGAAAACAGCCCCGCCATCACCGTGGCCAGGATGAGCTGCGTCAAAAAGGGCTCCAGTACGCCATAGGCCATGTACAGGGCGTAGCAGAGCACCAGGAGCAAAAACGGGCGGATGCCACGATGGAAGAATAGCTGCAGCCAGCCCTGGGAGGCATGCACCTCGCAAGGGGCTGGGGACTGCCGGGATTCGGCCGGTGCACTCTGTTCAGCCGGCTGCGCTGGTGTGGTGGCGTCCGTGGTCACAAAAAAACTCCTGATTGAAGTATGAGGAATGCGCGTCCCGCCCTTGCGCATCCCGGCGGATTAGATATTCTACCAGAAGAACGCCGCAATACCAAGACGCGAACCAAGGAGAGCTCCCCCATGCCTGCCATCCCCGCCCCCTCCGAGACCCCCTTGCGGCGCATCACCCTGGACCTGGGAGGCTGTTCCGCCTGCGAGGCCTGCACCAGCCTTGCGCCGGAGGTCTTTGGCTGGGACGAACACACCGAGCGCCCCAGGCTGCTCCAGGAACTCGTGCCCCAGGATCTGGCCCAGGAGGTCATCAGCTATTGTCCCCAGGACTGCATCCGATTTGATGATGATCAAGGCCAGGACGGCTGACCGCCATGTGCCCGCCCGCTCCCTGCCTGCCCTCCTGTCGCTGGGATTATCCCCGTAGGGTGTGGCGCGGCATCGTCTGGGCGGCCCTTTGTGCGCTCATGGTGGCAGTGCCGCGCAACGCCGCCGCCTTGCCCGAGGCACTGCGTTTTGAGCGCATTGGTCTGGAGCAGGGGCTGTCCCAGTCCTCGGTGCTCTGCTCCGTCAAGGATCCCCAAGGGTTTTTATGGTTTGGGACCTACGATGGCCTGAACCGCTACGACGGCCTGGATTTTCACATCTATCGCTCGCGGGATGAATCCGGCCGGGGGCTTTCCGACGATGGCATCCGTGCCCTGGTCATCGATCAACAGGGTGTCCTGTGGGTGGCCACCAGCGCCGGGGGGCTCAACCGCTACAACCGTGAAGACGATACCTTCACCGCCTTCAAGCATGCGCCTGACAACCCGAACAGCCTTGCCAGCAATGAGATTGGGGCGCTGCTGGTGGACCGTCGGGGCGTGCTGTGGGTGGGAACGTCCAAGGGCATCAACCTGGTGCAGGCCGACGGCAGTGTTGCGCTTCTGGAACCGGCACACGCCAATGGCACCCAGGTGACCATGCGCGGCGTGGGCGCCCTGGCCCAGGACGAGCACGGCCGCATTTGGGTCGGTGGGGAGGATTCCCTGCTCTGTCTGACGGAACAGGGACAGGTGCTGGCGAAGTATGGCCGTGCGTCGGGCACCCAGGAGGATCCGGCGCTGCGAGCCGTGGGCGCCATCCAATGCCTGCTGGCGGAAACGCGCGACGGGATCTGGATTGGCGGCACTGGCGGCCTGGCCCATATGGATCCTGCCTCCGGAAGTGTACGGCTCTATTTGGCTGAGGATGCAGTGAAATTCCTGTTCCGCGACAGCCGGGGCATCCTCTGGGCCGGGACAGACGCTGGCCTGGCCAGGCGGAGTCCTGCCACGACACCGGGCGAGGCGGAGCGATTTGAAATCTACAGGCACAACCCCTTTGACTTGCAAAGCCTTTCCACCGATGACCTGTGCAGCATGCTGGAAGACGATGCCGGCATCCTGTGGCTGGGCACGTACACCGAGGGATTGTGCAAGTTGAATCCGCGCACCCAGGAGTTCCACCTCCTCAGGAAAGAACCCTGGCGGGACGGCTGGTTGTCAGACAACAACTTCAACGCCGTGCTGCAAGACGAAGACGGCATCCTGTGGTTGGGCACCACCTACGGCGGCCTGAACCGTTTGGACCCTGCCTCCGGTCAGGTGCGGGTGTTTCGTGCCGGTGGTGGGGACGTCCCCGGCTTTCCCGCCAAGGAGGTCCGTTCCCTGGCCCTGGACAAGGAAGGGCGCCTGTGGCTCGGCACCTCCGATGCCGGCGTGATCCAGGTGGACCGGGCCACCGGCCAGTTCATCCAATATGCCCATGACAAAAAAAATCCCCAGTCTCTCAGCCACAACAATGTCTATTGCATTTATGATGATGGGCAGGACACTCTCTGGATCGGCCTGAGCAGGGCCGGCCTGAACCGCTTGGACAAGCGTACGGGCCTGGTGGAACGATTCGAGGCCGACCCAGGCAACCCCGAGGCATTGCAGCACAGGCGGGTTCGCGTGATTCTGGAGCACGGAGGCCGGCTGTGGCTGGGCACCAGCGGGGGGCTGCATCTGCTGGACCGGGCCACCGGCCGCTTCCGCCATTGGATGCACGACGAACACAACCCATACAGCCTCCTGGATGACAAGGTGACTGCCCTGCTGGCCGGCCCCGGCCCGGACACCCTCTGGGTGGGCACCAACAGCGGCCTGTGCCTCTTTGACCTGCAGGAGGAGCGGTTTTTGCCCTTCACCCCGGCCCAGGGGTGCGATTTTGCCAACCTGTTTGTGGCGGCCATGCTCAAGGATGACATCGGGGATCTGTGGGTCAGCACCTTCAAGGGCCTGAGCCGGTTCACCCCCATGACCCGCGAGGTGCGCAACTACACGCCCCTGGAGGGCCTGCAGGGCTATGAATTCATGGAGCGCAGCGCCTTCCGCAACGCCACCGGGGAGATGTTCTTCGGTGGCTTGAAAGGCCTGACGTGGTTTCATCCTGACCGCATTCTCCCCAATCCGCACTTGCCGCCGGTGGTGCTCACGGGCGTTCGCGTCATGAACGCCCCCTTGCAGACGCAGAAAAATATCACCTTGTTGCAGGAGCTGACCCTGACGCATCGGGACATCCTGTTCAGTTTTGCATTTGCCGCCCTGGATTTCTCCGCCCCGCATAAGAACACCGTGGCCTACATGCTGGAGGGGTTTGACAAGGAATGGATCACCACCCGCCCGGGCTGGAGCGCCTCGTACACCAGCATAGAGCCCGGGGAGTACCGCTTTCGGGCCAGGGCCGCCAACAGCGACGGCCTCTGGAATCCCCGGGAATTGCAGGTGCTGGTGCACATTTTGCCGCCATTCTGGCAGACGGTGTGGTTCCGTGTAATCCTGGCGACGGCGGTCCTGGCGGCGCTGTACCTGTTGTACTGGCTGCGGGTGCGCATGATCAAACAACAGAACTGGCGCCTGGAGCGCCTGGCCGCGGAGCGCACCAAAAGCCTGGCCATCACCTATTCGCAGTTGCAGGGCATCATGCAACATGCGCCCTGCGCCATCGCCCTCAAGGATGCCCAACGCCGCTATACCCTCATCAATCCGCAGTTCGAGCGGCTGTTCCAGACCTGCCAGGACGATGTCCGCGAAAAGACGGATGCCGAAATATTTGATGCAGACACCGCCGCGTTACTCGACACCGCGGACCAGGAGGCCTGGGACAACGGCACCAGCGCCATCTTTGAGATGCCCTATGGCTCCCGGCTGTTGCTGGTGCAGCAGGTGGCCTTCCGGGATGCCAAGGGTGTACCCTATGCCCTGTGCGGCATTGCCCTGGACGTGACGGAAAAGAAGCAGCTGGAGGCCGAGGCCCTGCGTGCCGGCCAACTGGCCAGCATCGGCGAGCTGGCGGCGGGGGTGGCCCACGAAATCAACAATCCCATCACCGGCATCATCAACTACGCCCAACTGCTCCAGGATGGCTTTGACAAGGACATCCCGAACATGACCCAGCGCATTCTGGAGTTGGCAGACCGCGTGGCCGTCATTGCCCGGGGGCTTTTGTCCTACTCCAGGAGTGACCGCGAAAGGCCCAAGCCTGTGGACCTGCGCGAGGTGGTGACGGACAGCCTCTCCCTTTCCCGGTACCGATTCGAAAAGGAAGGCTTCCACGTGGTGATGGATTTGCCGGCCACGCTGCCCGAGGTGCGGGGTCGTTCCAGGGAGCTGCAGCAGGTGCTGCTGAACCTGCTCTCCAACGCCTACCATGCCCTCAAGCGGAAGCGGCTCCAGGGCTCCACGGACCCCTTGCGGTGCACCGTGCGGGCATATGTGCCTGATGAAGATTCCGGGAACGCGCCGAGCACGGTGCGTATGGAAGTGCACGATACGGGGGTGGGCATCCCGGAAGCCATGCTCGATAAGGTCTGCCAGCCATTTTTCACCACCAAGCCGCGCAACGAAGGCACCGGCCTGGGGCTTTCCATCAGCAGCAGCATCGTGGCCCGCCATGGCGGCCTGCTGACCGTGGTGAGCGAGGAAGGCCGCTACACCGCCGTGCGGGTGGACCTGCCGGTGCTGTCCCCCGACCAGCCCGATTCCGATTCTGAAGATTCTCCCGATTTTAACGCCATCTGATCCGCCGAATCCAGCGCCAGGGGAAGCTCGAAGACGAAGGTGGCTCCCTGCGGCGCAGGGCGTCCCCCCTGGCGCCTCGGCCCTTCCACATAAATGCGTCCTCCCATGCTCTGGACCATGTGCTTGCAGATGGCCAGCCCCAGGCCCGCGCCCCCGGAGCGCCGACCCTGCTGGTCTGCGGCACGGTAGAACCGCTCGAAGACCCTGGTACGAAGCTCGGGCGGCACGCCAGGCCCATGGTCGGACACGGCAATGCGCACGCCGTCCGGTCCATGCTTGGCTTCCCCAGGCCCGGCTTCCCCAGGCCTGTTTTTCACAGGCCCGGCTTCCCCAGGCCTGTTCTCCACAGGCCCGGCTTCCACAGTCACGATGCCCCCCGCCGGGCTGTACCGCACGGCATTCTCCAGGAGATTT
>JAIWOE010000015.1 GCA_020217165.1 Desulfovibrio sp.
CGCAGCACCGTGCGGAACCCCTCCGCATCGGCCAGCACCTGCAGGGCCTCGTCTTCCACAAGCCAGACCAGCTGTACTTCGTGCCGTTCGGCATTGGGGCGGATTTCTTCCACCACCTCTTCCAGCAAGTCCACAAGGGGGTGGGGGGCCAGGTCTGCATGCCAGGCGCCGGCCTCGATGCGGGAAAGGGCCAGCATGCTGTCCACGCAACCGGCCATGCGCCAGGCGGCCTTGTGGATGACGTGCAGGAACTTGCGCGCCATGGGCTGGTCCAAAGGGTCCTGCGCGTCGAGCAGGGTTTCGGCGTAGCCGGCAATGGTGGTGAGGGGGGTGCGCATTTCATGGGAGGCATTGGCGATGAAATCCCGCCGGACCCGCTCCAGGCGGTGCGCCTCGGTCACATCCCGGCACACCAGCACCAGCTTGCGCACAGCATGGGCATCTCGAAAGGGAGTGATGGAAACCTCGAACTCCCGATCCCCCCGGGACATGGCCATGGTCAGGGCGGTCTGCTCGCCGGCCACAATGCGTTGTACCGCATGCTGCAGGGTGGGCTCCATGGTGATTTCCAGCAGATACCGCCCGGCGCGGGGGGCCATGTCCGGAAACATGCGGCGGAAGGCTTGGTTCCAGGACTCCACCGCACCGGAAGCATCCAGCAGCAGCACGCCTTCGGCCAGGCCGTTGAAGAGCGCCTCCAGCTGTCCCTTCTGCTCTTCCAGGCCATGGATGGTGGCCTGGATCTGTTCCGCCATGGTGTTAACGGCGTGCTGCAGGGGGATGAATTCGCGGCCCGGACTGCTGTACAGTCGGCGGGCGTAATCCCCGCTACCAATAGCCAATGCCGTGCGCGAGAAATTGAGGATGGACGCGGCCAGGGAGCGGGAGAGCCACAATCCCAGCCCCAGCATGGCGCACAAACTCAGCGGGATGAGCCAGTTGACGGCCTGCAGCAGGCGCTCCTCCTGGGCATGCACCTGAGACAGGGGAATGGCCAGGCGCAACACCCCGCGGTGGCGTTGCAAGCCCGGTTCCACCACCCGGGCCACGTACACCAGCTGCATACCCAGGGTGGAACTCTGGCGGACGGCAATGCCCTCGCTGCCTTCCAGGGCCTGCTTTACTTCGGGTCGCGAGGAATGATCTTCCAGGAACGGCAGCCTGTCCGCACTGACTTCGGAATCCGCAAGCACCTTCCCCTCTTCCAAGTAGGTGATGCGCACTCCGAACTGCTTGCCTGCTTCCTTGAGCCAGACATCCAGATGTTCCACAGCCGTGAACGGGCCATGCTGCCCCAGGAGCCACAGTAACACTCCCATGTCGCGTCTGGCGCGGTCTTCGGCATCCCGGATGGCAATGGTTCCCATGGACGTGTGAAAATACACCAGCGCTGGTGCCAGGCACACCACTGCCAGCAAGCCAAAGGATATGAACATCCGCATTCGAAAAGAGAGGGTCTGCATGCGCGCCTGCTTCCAGAAGAGAATGGACGTGTTACAGGATGTATAAGTGTTGCTGCATCAGCGTATTGCCGCATCATTTCCCGACGGAGTGTTCCTGTTTGTCACCAGATTGTAACAAAAAAGAGGGGTACGGCAAGATTGTTACAGAAAGATGACAAATCTTTTGACACGCAGCACGGCCAAGGGTAATGCAGCGCGGGACGAGTGTGGAGCCCGGCCTGCCCCGTGGCGGGGGCATTGCCGACACCATGAGGTCGCCCAGGGATTTCTGCAAGGGATGCCCGTAATGACACCAGCCACGTCGCCAGCCTGGAAGCGCCAATGAGTTTTTACGATATTTTTTTGCTTGTTACCCTGCTTGCCGGGTTTTTGATGGCTTTCAACCTGGGGGCAAACGATGTGGCCAATGCCATGGCGTCCTCGGTGGGGGCCAAGGCCATCACCGTGCGCCAGGCGTTGCTCATTGCCGGGGTTCTGAATTTCGCAGGTGCGGTACTGCTGGGGTCCCATGTGACGGCCACCATCAGCCGGGGCATCATCAACATCGATATGATCAGCGATCCCAAGGTGTTGATCGTCGGCATGTTCGCGGCTCTGCTGTCTGCCGCCCTGTGGGTGCTGGCGGCGACCCTCACGGGCCTGCCTGTTTCGTCCACGCATTCCATCGTGGGATCCATCCTCGGCTTCGGATTCGTCGCCGGGGGGCCGGAAATCGTCAACTGGCTGAAAATGGTGGGGATTGTTATTTCCTGGATCATTTCGCCGTTTTTCGGCGGGGTGCTGGGCTTTGTGGTCTTCAGCCTGATTCGGAAAAAAATATTCTACCATCCCAACATAATACGACAGGCCAGGCGCTGGGCGCCCATCTGGATTGCCATCACCGCATCCCTGGTGGTGTTTTCGCTGATGTACAAGACACCGGCCGGCAAGTCCCTGACCTGGCCTACGGAGGTCAAGCTCCTGGTGTCCCTGGCTATTTCGGCGGGAGCCTGGTACGTGGGCCGGTATTTCGTCATCATCTGGTGCAAAAGTCTTTCCGCCTGCCATGCCGGGGTGGAGACGATTTTCAGCCGCATGCAGGTGGGAACCGCCTGCTTTGTGGCCCTGACCCAGGGCGCCAACGATGTAGCCAATGCCATCGGCCCCGTGGCGGCCGTATACATGGTGGCGCGGCACCACTCCCTGGCCGCGCAGGTGGATATACCCATCTGGCTCCTGGTGCTGGGCGGCGGGGGCATTGCCCTGGGTATTGGCCTGCTGGGCCGGCGCGTGATGGTCACCATGGGCGAGAAAATTACGGAGCTGAACAACAGTCGCGGCTTTTCCGTGGAGTTTGGCGCAGCCACCACGGTGCTGGGGGCTTCGGTGCTGGGGTTGCCCGTATCCACCACCCATGCGGCCGTCGGCTCCGTGGTGGGGGTGGGGCTGGCCCGCGGCTTTGGAGCGGTGGACTTCCGTATTCTGTTCAAAATAATCCTGTACTGGGTGCTGACGGTGCCGGTTGCCGCCTTTACCTGTATTGTGATTTTTCAGGTGCTTCGGTGGATGGTTCTGTAGTACATGCCGCTTGATCCTCCAAGGAGATACACATGTTTTTCCGAATTCCGTTCTTCGGGCTGCTTTCCAGCCATTCTCCGCTGCGGCAGCTGCTCGACCACTATGACAAGATTGCCGATGGCGTCAAACTCATGGAAGAATCCCTTGAATGTTACATCGGGGGAGATGGACACTGCAAAGCCTTTGAAGATTTGACGCGGGAAGTGGACGCCCTGGAAGATCAGGCGGACAAGATCAAACGATCCATCCGCAATCATCTTCCCAAGGGACTGTTCCTGCCCGTGGACCGCACTGTGTTCTTCGACTACACGAGACGGCAGGACAACATTCTTGATGAAGGGCAAAAGGCCTTGAATGTATTGTTCATGAGGCCACTCTCCATTCCTTTGGAGTTCCACAAGGAAATGCTGGAGTTTGTGGCTGAGGTGACGGAGACAGTCAAGCTGTTGCGCCCGGCGTTGGAGTCCACCGTGGACTTGCTGCATTGGAAACACTATGATCGAGCCGCCACCAAGGACGCCATCCGGTCCGTGCGATCTAGCCACAAGAAGGTCTTCAAGCGGTATCACGTGCTCACCTCCCACATTTATAATGCGGAAGTGGGCTTTAAGGACTTTCATCAACTTGTTGAATTTGTTGAAGAAATGTATTCGGTCAGTCACAACACCGAGGGCTGCGCCGACCTGCTGCGCGCCATGATTGCAAAATAACCCCACTTCATGTCCAGTTGCCCGATACGGTCATGTCGGGCAACTGGACATACCGCCCATTCGGTGGCATATGGCGTACGCTTCGATTCGCTCGTGCGATAGCACAGTTCGAACATTTCAGGCGACGCATGCGCATCTCCCTCGCTTCCCCCCTCATGCTGCCCATCATGAGCTTCGCTGCCACCATTGTGGCGGGCGGGGTCATGCTGTCCCACCCAGTCTGCGAAAATGGTGTGGACATCTCCCTGCTGGACGGGCTGTTCACCGCCACCTCGGCGGTATGCGTGACGGGGCTGGCCGTGGTGGACACGGGCACGGCCTTCAGTCCCATGGGGCATGTGGTGTTGCTGGGACTTATCCAGGCCGGGGGGCTGGGCATCATGACCTTTGCCAGCCTGGCATTTTACCTGTGGCGGCATAAGGTTTCCCTGACGGACCGCATCGCCGTGGGGCAAAGTCTGCTGCACGACCAGGGCTTTCACCTGGGTCGGTTTCTGGTGACCTTGGTGGTCGGTGTCTTCAGCATCGAGGCCATGGGCGCCCTGGCCCTGCATCTGGCAGATCCCAAGGGATTTTCAGCCTTTGGTGCGGTCTTTCATAGCATCTCCGCTTTTTGCAATGCCGGCTTCGGCCTGTATGCGGACAGCCTGATGCGATGGCGGGGAGACTGGGCGGTCAATCTCATCATCATGCTCCTCATCTCCTTGGGAGGCTTGGGGTTTTCCGTCCTCACGGAGCTGGCCATGGTCCTGCAGCGGCGCTTGCAACACCGGCATCTGACCCTGCGGCCCCGCCTGAGCTTTCACACACGCATGGTCCTCGGTGTGTCCGCGTGGCTGGTGCTGGGCGGCTGGCTGGCCATCGTCTTTGCGGAAATGATGACGGATATTCGCGTGGGGCACCTGGAGGGCGAGGATTTTCTGCTGGCGGCGCTGTTTCAGTCCGTCACCTGCCGCACTGCAGGCTTCAATACCGTGGACATTGCGGGTCTTTCCACCCTGACGTTGCTGCTCATGATGTTCCTGATGTTCGTAGGCGGCTCGCCGGGATCCACGGCCGGCGGCATCAAAACCACCACCTTTCGCGTGGTGCTGGGGTTCATCGGTTCGCAGCTCCGCCGGCGGGAACAAACCGTGGTGGGCGTCCGGGCCGTGGATGCAGACACCATGAACAAGGCCGTGACCTTGACCATCGTCTCCATGGGCACCGTGCTGATGGCTGTCATGTGCCTGTGCCTCACCGAGGCAGGAGGCCCGGGGGGCCTTGCCCGGGAGCGGTTTCTGGACCTGGCTTTCGAGGCGGTCTCGGCCTTTGGCACCGTGGGGCTTTCCACCGGGGTCACCCCCACCCTGAGCCCACCGGGCAAGGTGCTGGTCATGCTGCTGATGTTCACCGGCCGGCTGGGGCCCATCGTATTCCTTTCGGTCATGCAAAGCTGGCAGCGCCTGCCGCGGTATCGGTGGGTGGAAGAACGCTGCATGATTGGCTGAGTGCTCACTGTGACAGGAAGTGACTCCAATGGCAGCAAAAAAGGGTCTGGAAGTGGGTATTGTGGGCCTGGGCAAGTTCGGCTCTGCCCTGGCTGAGCGGCTGGTGGAAATGAAGGTGACGGTGATAGGCCTGGACCGATCTGAGTCCCGGGTCAGCGCCATGCGCGATATCCTTGAGCACGTGTATCAAGCCGACGCCACGGACAAGGCTGCCCTGCGCCAACTTGGATTCGCGGACCTGTCCCACGTGGTGGTGTCCAGCGGGCATTCCCTGGAAGCCAGTGTCCTGGCCACCCTGAACCTCAAGGAGCTGGGGGTGCCGCAGGTCTGGTGCAAGGCCATCAGCGAGGAGCACGAAAAAATCCTGCGCAAGCTGGGGGCGGATTTTGTCGTCTTTCCGGAACAGTATGTGGCCAAGCAGATTGCCCACCACCTGGCCGTGCCAGGGCTGGTGCACTATTTCCCCCTGGGCAGCGGGGTGGCCATGCAGGAAGTGACGGTGGAAAAATGGGCCGGCAGCACCTTGCGGGAGCTGGACCTCACCAACCGGCTCCAGCTCCAGGTGGTGGCCATCAAGCGCGCGGACGAGAAGGAGTATTCCTACATCCCCAGGGCCGACCAGGTGCTCAACGCCGGGGACATGCTGCTCATCATCGGCGGGGAAGATCGTCTGGAGCGCATCGCCAGCTGAAGGGAACGTGCACGACGGCAGGTTGGTTATATGCGTGAGGGCTTTTCCGCGTTGTCCACAGCCGGTTTCGCCACCAGCAGCACCAGCCCGCGTTTGCCTAGCTCGCGCAAAAAGGCGGTGACAGCCAGCTCGGCTTCCCGCGGATGGAGCCGCCAGGACGCGGCGAATTCGGTGCAGAGGTCCGCCACGGTGCGCTGACCGTCGATGAGCCGCCAGGTCCAGGCCCCCAGTTCGTCCAACTCCAGGACCTTGGTGCCAGCCGGGGGCAGGGTGGTGCGGGTCATGGCAGCCAGCTTCTTCACCCACGGCCGGTGCCCCAGGGGGAAGACCAGCCGGGTGGCGCCGGTCTCGGTCATGACCGTCTGCACGGCCTCGTTGGGAACGGGCACGGCGGCCAGCGCTTGCGCCCTGGAAATGGCATCAGGCGTCGGGGCAGACGGCATACCGCGCACACAGTTCCTGGAGCAGAGGTTCATTCCGGGCAGGGGCGCCGCGGGCGAGCAGGGCCATGATCTTGGTGTCCGCATCGTCCAACCAGAGGGAAAGGACAATGTCTTGCCAGGATTCCTTCCCCAGCCGCCGCCACAATGTTCGCAGGGGGGTCGGCGGCTTGATGGCGCGCCATCGCAGGCCGCAGGGGGCGGATGGATCCAGGGTTTGCGCGTGCAGGGGCAGGCTGGCATGGAAGGTGGTGGCCCATTCCTGCAACGACTTGTCCCGCAAGAGCACGCTGGCTGGCCCCAGGCGGTCAAAGAACAACGCGCCTTCCGGCGCTCGCAACACCCCCCGGGCAGGCCCGTTGAATTGCCAATGAAAATGCCCAGGCTGGAAATGGAAACGTTGCAGGGTGTACGAGGCCGGCACCGACAGACGTACGCCAAAGGCCTGCCAAGGCTGGAAGGGCTCGCCGGGCGGGATGGCCAGGCTGCCTAGCACCGCGGCGGCGGTGCTGCAGGGGAGGGGGATTGCGTTGGTTGAACCTTCCGGTGGTCGCTGATGATGCAAAAGGAGCATAGCCGTGCGCTGCCCCGGGAGTTCCAGGGCCAACCCCAGGCCGGCATGCCCCGAAGGATGCGAGAAGCGGAAGGAGTGGGTGTCGGGCAGGCCATGCAGGGATGGGCCGGCGGCAAAATCAAGGGCCGCACCGGGCAGCAGGCGATGGAGTCTGGCGCGCATGGTTGCTTCGGTGATGGTCATGCGTGGCCGCCAGACGATCTCCAGCCGCGGTCCGACAGCATCATCGGCCCGAAGGTAGGCCTTCTCCAGCACGGTGACTTCCCAATCGGCCGGGAGGGCAAAGCGCAGTCCTTGCCAGGACCACTGCGCAACCGCTGCTGCAGCCATGCGGGAATTGCTCAGGGTGCCCCCCTTGTAGACACGAGTCGAGACATTGGTGTGTTCCTCCTGAAATGAAGAGCTCGTTCGAAGCCTTGCTTCAGGGAGGGCCGCCCCCGAAATGCGAGAATTCCGGTGGATTCACGGCGCCTTGGGCAGAAAACGATCCAATTGACCGGCGGGCAATGCAGTGCCGGCATCGCTGCCCCCGGTCCTGCTGCGTTGTTGCTGCTGGCAGAGGTACTCGGCCTCCCACAAGGTGCGGTGGCGCAGTTTGATGGACGTGCCGGGCCGCATTTCCGGATCCTTGGACCAGGTGAGCACCACCTGCACTTCCTCATTGTCTTTCCGGAAACGCCATTTCCAGGCGATGATGGTTTTGAAGGCGTCGCCCTGGTATTCGTCGGGCTTACCAAAGGCCTTTTCATACCGCGCATAGAGTGCGTTGAAGGTGCTCTGGGCCGGGTCGTCCAGCTTGAGTTTCACCCCCACCACGGTGCCGGGATTGGCGCAGTTGCCGTAGGAAATGCTGCCCCCGCGCACACCCGGGAACAGCTCGTTCCTGAGGTCAACCTCATTGACATACAAGGCATCCCGGTCCCGGGCATCCGTGGCCATGTCCAGCATGGCGTGGTAGGTTTCCACGGGTTTCCCTAGCACAATACCCAGCAACTCAGAAGGCAGCTGCGCATGGGCCGTTCCCGGCAACACCAGCAACAGAAGAAGAGGCAGCAGCAATTTTTTCATGCAACGAGAGTAGCCAGTTTGCAGAAAAATGTCCATGCATTCAGGGGGACTTCACGCCAGCGCATCCCGCCTTGCCAATTGGGGGCGGGCGCACTAGAATGCATGGCAGTGGTGCCGTTACATTTTTCAGGAAGGAATCCGCATGCGTCTATTTCTTGCCTTGCTCCTGGCTTTCACGTGGGCGGTGCCAGCAGGCGCCTTTGATTCACTGGAAATTCCCAAGGAAGCGGTGCGCATAGACGCCATGCATCCCCTGCCGGAGCTGCGGTCCTTTTCCCTGGTGGAAGAAAAGGACATGGCCTGCATGCAAGACATGGCCATTGCCCAATGCCAACGCAAGGTCTACACCGATGATAAGCAGCGCCTTATGGTGGTCTTCATGGGCGGGGCGGCGACGTATTATTGGTACTTCGATCCCGCTTCCAAGCAGGCTTCCGCACAGGCTGCGGAGGGTACCCGCGACGATGGTTTTCTCCATCGTGACGGCGACCGCGCCAAGTCCGGCACCAGCAATTCGGGCGACTATTTTTCCAATGCCGGCAAGCAGGGCGGCGGCAACGTGAATTTATTCAAATTTTAGTGTGCGTCCTCACACCATCTCTTCAGACACACGCAACACGCAGGGCCGACGTCACAGGGCGTCCACTTCAAAGGTGATCTTCCCAAAGGCGTCCAGGGAAATCACCAGCTTGCTTGTGGTGTCCGCCGGGTTTTCCAGAATGCGGGAAAAGGCAAGCCCGTCCGGCGAGAACCAACACCCCAACTCTAGCACCCGTTCGGCCTCGGGCAGGTCCTTGTTGGTGGTGATGGTGTTAAGGACCATGAGCATCTCTTCAAGGTGCAGGTCCGGTATGTCATTCTGCAAAAAATCGTTGATCCCCATGGCCTTGGGCCACCCCCCTGCTGGATGAATTGTTGACGGCCCGCCGCCTGGGGCGACGGGCCGTATGGTGTGCAATGGCGGGCGCTACGCGCCCCACTTGATGAGCCCCAGGGCGTGGGGGTCCAGCAACAGAGGATGGCGCGGCAGAATGCGCACCGTGAAGCCGAAGCGGCCGGCATCCTCGGGCTGGGCCTGCCCTTCGAACCGTGGCCCGCCGTGCACGGGCTGGGCCACGGGCTGCATGGGGAAGGTAAGGCGAGAGGTGAAGCGTCCGTCCGTATCCAGGGGGCCGGAGTAGATTTCCACCAGCAGGTGCTCGGCCTTGATGTCGTTGAGCAACACCTCGCAGGTCACGGTCACGGCATCGCTCACCGTCAAGGCTGCCGGGGCATCGGTCTGGATGTTCTGGATCTGCAAGCCGCTCCAGCGGGTCATGATGTCCATGCGCCAGGTGGCCAGTTCCGCAGCGGCCTTGTAGTTGTTCTGGCGCAGCTTGTCGAAGTTTTCGCAGGCCGGGATGTAGGCCAGTTTCGTGTAGTCCTCCACCATGCGGTGGGCGCTGTACAGGGGCACCAGCTCCTTGAGGGAGGCCTTCATGCGGCGCACCCAATGCTTGGGCAGGCGGGAGTGATCGCGGTCGTAAAACAGGGGAATGACGTCATTTTCCAGGATGTTGTACAGGGTCTGGCTCTCCACAAAGTCCTGGTATTCGTCATCCTCGTATTCTTCGCCCTGGCCCACGGCCCAGCCCACGGAGTTGTCCGGCTTGTAGGCTTCGTCCCACCAGCCGTCCAGGGTGGAGAGGTTGAGCACGCCATTCACCAGGGCTTTCATGCCGCTGGTGCCGCAGGCTTCCAGGGGGCGACGCGGGGTGTTCAGCCACACGTCCACGCCCTGGACCATGTGGGCCGCGATCTCCATTTCGTAGTCTTCCAAAAAGACCATGCGCATGCGGCAGTCTTCTTGCTGGCAGAACTGCACCAGCTCCTGGATGAGCTTTTTGCCGCCCTGGTCTGCCGGGTGAGCCTTGCCGGCAAAGACGAACTGCACGGGCCGCGCCTTGTTGGTGACCAGGGAGAGCAGCCGCTGCTTGTCCCTGAGGAGCAGACCGGCGCGTTTGTAAGTGGCAAAGCGGCGGGCAAAGCCAATGGTCAGGGCATCCGGATCCAGCACCTCGCTGGCCAGTTCCAGCAACCGCCGGCCCACGCCCTTGGACTCCATCTGCTTGCGGAGCTTCCAGCGCACGAAGTCCACTAGGCGGGCGCGCAATCGTTCATGGGTGCGCCAGAGTTCGGAGTCGGAAATGGTGTCTGCCAGGCTCCAGGCGCGGGCGCAGTCCGGATCTTCACGCCAGTTGCCGCCCAGGTAACGATCATACAGCAGGGCCATGTCCGGCGCCACCCAGCTGGGAGCGTGCACGCCGTTGGTGATGGCGCCAATGGGCACGTCTTCCAGGGGGTACTGGGGCCAGACGCGCTGCCACATGGTGCGCGACACCCGGCCATGCAGGCGGGAGACGCCGTTATTGAACCGGGAGAGCTTGAGGGCCAGCACGGTCATGCACAGGTGTTCGCTGTCATCGCGGGGGTCTTCGCGGCCCAGGGCCATGAACACCTTGAAGGCCACACCCATGTCCCGGGCGTAGCCTTCGAAATATCGCTGGATAAGGTCCGGCGGAAAACGGTCGTTTCCCGCAGGCACGGGGGTGTGCGTGGTGAAGACGGAGGTGGAGGCGGAAAGCTCCAGGGCAGCTTCCAGGGAAAGCCCCTCGCGCTTCATGAAATGGCGGATGCGCTCCAGCCCGGCGAAGGCGCTGTGGCCTTCGTTCATATGAATGACCTTGGGCGTGAGACCCAGCACCCGCAGGGCCTTGATGCCGCCAATACCCAGCAGAATTTCCTGCCACAGCCGCATTTCCAGGCCACCGCCGTACAGGTTGGCGGTCACAGCCCGCAAGTGTTCGGGATTCTGCGGGATGTTCGTATCCAACAAATACAGGGCCACGCGGCCCACCTGGGCGCGCCAGATCTGCGCAAAGAGGGGTTGCCCGGCCAGGTCCACGTCCACCAGCAGGGGCTGCCCGGCGGTATCTTTCATGAGGGTGACGGGCATCTGCTCGAAATCATTAACAGGATACCGCTCCTGTTGCCAGGCGTCCGGGGTCAGGTATTGGCGGAAATAGCCTTTGAGATAAAAAAGTCCAATGCCCACCAGGGGGGTGTTCAGGTCGCTGGCGGACTTGAGATGGTCCCCGGCCAGGATGCCCAGGCCACCTGAATAAATGGGCATGGACAGGGAGAAGCCGTACTCCAGACTGAAGTACGCCACCGCGGGCTGCCCGGACTCCGCAGGGGGAAAGGGCACCCCCCCGGTGGTGCGGGTGATGTACTGCTCCAGGCTGCTTTTGGCTTCCTTGAGGCGTTCCAGGTAGTTTTCGTCCGCAGCCATGGACTGCAGCAGATTCTGGGGCACGCGGTTCAGGAACAGCACGGGATTCTTTGAAGTTTCCCGCCACAGCCTAGGATCGAGCTGGGCAAACAGCTCCTCGATTCTCGGATTCCAGGAGAACCAGAAGTTGTATGCCAGCTCCCGCAACGGTTCCAACGGGCGGGGCAGCTTGGGGGCAACGCTGAAAACGCGCAATGGCTGCATGTCCTTTCCTCTATACGGGCTGGATGGTGCTTGCCGGTGGCGACATTCCGGCGTACAACGCGACCTCTGCACCCTGCACACGGCAGGCTTTGCTCTTCCATGGCAGAATTTCGGCGCGACGGCAACGCCTTCCCTCACTATCAAAGAAAACACCACCGCGCATGGCAGTGCGATGACGTTTCGGAGAACAGCATGGCCCCTGCCACTTCCCAACTCAGGTTGACCCTCACCCCCCAGGGACTTCGCCATTATGGCCCCGGCGGCCCGCACCCGGCCACCGCCGGCAGCGCCGGCATGGATCTGCGAGCCTGCATGGAGACGCCCGCCATCCTGCTGCCCGGGGAACGACGAGCCATGCCGGCCGGCATGGCCATGGAGTTGACCGAGCCCGGCCTGGCTGGCTTCGTCTTCTCCCGCTCCGGCCTGGGCGCTAAGGACGGCCTTGTGGTGGCCCAGGGCGTTGGGGTGATCGATCCTGACTATCGCGGCGAAATCGTGGTGTTTTTGCTCAATACATCCCAGGAGCAGCGCACGGTCTCGCCCGGAGATCGCATTGCCCAACTGGTGGTCATGCCGGTCCGGCTGCCGGAGATTGTGGTGGTGGATGCCTTGAACGAGACTCCCCGCGGCGGTGGCGGCTTTGGCCACACCGGCACGCGGTAAGCAACGCGCTACGCGAAGGAACATGGTCATGGATGCACGTTTCAGCACCTTGAAGGCCCGGGAGCAGGCGGCCATTTGCCGCACCTACGGTCGCTATCCCCTGGAAATCGCATGGGCAAAGGATTGCCGGCTGTATGATTTCGAAGGCAAGGCCTACGTAGACCTGCTGGCCGGCGTGGCCGTGGTCAACTGCGGGCATGCCCGCGAAGACCTGGCGCAGGCAGCCTATGAGCAGATGCTGCGCCTGGTGCACACCTCCAACCTCTGCTACACCCAGGAACAAGTGCGACTGGCCGAGACCCTCACCCGCCTGTCCGGCCTGGGCAAGGCCTTTTTCTGCAATTCCGGAGCAGAGGCCAACGAAGCCGCGGTAAAGCTGGCCCGGCGCTACATGCGCACGGTGAAACAGCGCGATGCCTATGAAATCATCACCCTGGAAGGCTCCTTCCACGGCCGGACCCTGGGCATGATCGCCGCCACGGGCCAGGACAAGGTCAAGGAACACTTCCAGCCCTTGCCCGAGGGCTTCGTCACCGTGCCCTGGGAGGACCTCGCTGCCATGGAGGCTGCCATTTCTCCGCGCACGGCGGGCGTGATGGTGGAGGTGGTCCAGGGCGAGGGCGGCGTGCGGCCGGCTACCCGGGAGTACCTGCACGGCGTGCAGGAGCTTTGCCGCAAGCACGATCTCCTGTTCATCATTGACGAAATCCAGACCGGCCTGGGCCGCACCGGCCGGCTCTTCGGTTTCCAGCATCATGACCTGCAGCCGGATCTCGTCACCATGGCCAAGGGCCTGGCCAACGGCCTGCCCATGGGCGCCCTGCTGGCCGCGGACCCCGTGGCCGCCGGCTTTGCCCCCGGCAGCCACGCCACCACCTTCGGCGGTGGGCCGGTGCTGAGCGTGGTAGCCTTGAAGGTGTTGGAAATTTTGGAAAAAGAGCGACTGGTGGAGCGTAGCGCCAAGCTGGGTGAACGCTTCAAGGCCCGGTTCCTGGACATTCGGGACCGCCATCCGGACAAGATTGCCCAGGTGCGCGGGCTGGGGCTGATGCTGGGCATTGAGCTCACCGCGCCGGCCGGCCCGATCTGGACTAGGCTTTTGGAGGCTGGCTTCCTGTGCAATGTGACCCAGGATAAGGTCCTGCGGCTCTTGCCCCCCCTGACCATCGCCGAAGCCGACCTGGAAGCCTTTGCCAAGGCCCTGGAAGAGGCGTTGGGGGTATAATCCCTTTCATGTCAACCCAATTCCCCTGCAGGGAGGGCGCACATGCAGCCACGCATCAGCATGATTACCTTGGGCGTTGCGGACCTGGACCGCGCCACCCGGTTTTACGAAGAGGGCCTGGGCCTGCCCCGGATGCCCTTTGAAGGACAGATCAGCTTCTTCTCCCTGCAGGGGACTTGGCTTGCCTTGTATGATCGCGCCGCCCTGGCCGAGGATGCCCAGCTGCCTCCCGGCCAGGCGCGCCCCCTGGACGCCCTGAACGCGGGGGGCTTTTCCGGCGTCACCCTCTCCCACAACGTTTCCGGCAAGGAGGCGGCGGATGCCGTGCTGGCCCGGGCCGTGGCCGCGGGGGCGCGACTCGTCAGGCCGGCGCAGGAGGTGTTCTGGGGGGCTACTCTGGCTATTTTGCCGATCCCGACGGGCAGTTGTGGGAAGTGGCCTGGAATCCGTTCTTCTGGGTCGGGCCGCCAGACCTGCCTGCCGAGGCGGGATAGCTACAGGGGGTGCGTCCTCACAAGACGCCCCCATGTTACTACGTGAAGTGCTGCGTCAGAAGTCGGAGCACCGTGCGGGACATGACGGCTTCCGTAAAGCGCGTAGCGCCGGCGGCATGGGCCGCCACTGCCAGGCGCCGGCCCCGGGCGGGGTGCCGGAGCAACTCCGCCGCCGCCGTGGCCAGGCCCTCCAGATCGCCCACGGACACCAGCCGGCCGGTGACGTCATGGGTCACCATTTCCCCGATGCCGCCGGCGGCCCAGGCCGTCACCGGGCAGCCATGGGCCATGGCCTCCAGTACCGTCAGGGGGTGATTGTCCGCCCAGGACGGGTACACCAGACAATCCGCCGCAGCGAACATCCGGCCCAGGGTCTCGGGCTCCAGGTACGGCCAGCGCACCAGGTCTCCCTGGCGGCTGTGGGTCGTGCCTCCGATCAAATATCCCACCGCCTGCGGCTCCACCCGCTTGATGCGCTCCCACAGGGCCTGCCAGGTATCACCGGCCTTCACCCCGGCAGCCTCCCCGCCATGGGCCACGAACAGGGCCAGCCGGGCCGCAGGGGAAACCCCCGCCGCCAGCTTGGCGGCGCGCTTGCCAGGCAGGGTGCCAGGCAGGGTAGCGGGCCAGGGGATGCCATTGGGGACCAGCCGCGGCGCAAGACCAGGCACGGCCTGCCGCACCAGGTCGCATCCCCATTGGGACGGACACAACACCAGGGGGTGCAGGTGATGCAGCAGGGCCGCCACGCGCTGTCGCCGGGCGGCGGTGTCGGGCAGACCGCGGGGGCAGGGATCGGCGCAGGCCCTGGAAAAGTGTGGGCAGTCCGTAGGAAACACGCAGCCGCCCGTGGCCAGGCGCATGTCGTGAATGGTGATCACCAGCCGCGGCGCCAGGGGCAGCAGGCGCTCCAGCAGCCCCAGCCAATCCCCGCTGGCATGCAGGTGCACCAACCAGCCCCGGGCTGCTGCGGCGGCCAGGGCGGCGAACCAGTCCCCCTGGTGGTCGTCCATCCAGCGCTGGCCGGCATGGGTCTGGACCACCTCAAAGGAGCGCGCTGCCTGTAGGCCCAGGCGCTCCAGGCCCGCGCACAGCAGGTCGGCCACCCGGGCTGCCCCGCCGCGGCACTCCAGAAAACTGTGATGCAGAACGCCGGGCGTGGCCGGTCCTGAATTAAAAGAGGACATTCACCTCCGCGCCCACATCGATGAGGTTGGCCAGTTCCAGGGCTTCCTGGTTGCGCATGCGGATGCAGCCCAGGGAGACGCGCCTGCCAATCTGATCCGGCCTGTTGGTGCCATGAATGCGGTAGGTTGGGCCGTGGGACAAGTGAATCTTCACCGCCCCCATGGGATTGCCCTTCCGGCCCGGCGGCACGGGACCGAGGGACTGCCCCTTGGCTGCGGCGCGGCGTTTCATGTCCGGGGTGGGGTACCACCAGGGATTCTTGTCAATCTTGGTCACGTAGCCCAGGCCTTCGGGGTGGTCCATGCCGTTCTTGGCCGTGGCCACGGTGTATTCCTTGACGAGCCGTCGGCCGCCGTCGGGCAGGCGCTCGTAGAGCCAGAGGGTGCATTGGCGGACGCTGATTTCGATGAAATACCGATCCGCCGTGGGCCCGGCGGCCACCACCTCGCCATCCACCACGAACATTTTCGGGGCTGCGGGGGCTGCGGGGGCTGCAGCCGTTGCCTGAGTCTGGGGCACGGCGCAGGCCACGGGCGCGACGTGGCCGATACCCTCCAGCAGTATCTCCACCCGGCGGTTGCGGGCCCGTCCTTCGCTGGTGTTGTTGTCCGCCACGGGGGTGGCATCGCCGGCGCCTTCCACGCACATGCGCTCCAGGGCGATGCCGAAGGCGGCATGCAGGGCCTGGCGCACGGTTTCGGCCCGCTGCCGGGAGAGGGTCAGGTTGCGGGCGGGGTCCCCCCGGTTGTCCGCATGGCCCACCAGGGTGGCGCGGGCCTGGGGCCAGGCCTGCAGCAGGGAGGCGGTCTGCTTGAGGGCCTCTACGGAATCCGGATGGATGGTGTTGCGCCCCAGGGCAAAGTACAGGGTCAGGGAGGCTGGCGGGGCGTGGAGCAGGGCCGGTGGCAGGCTGCGGGGCATGGCATGCGCCGTGGCCGTTGCGGGGGCTGGGGTGAGGGGGCCAGCTGGCCGGTCCGCCTGCAGGGGCTGGCGATCATGCACCACCAGTTCCAGACGGCGGTTGGCGGCGTCCCGGGGCGTGCGCCCCGGCAGGGGCTCGTCCGCCCCCATGCCTCTGACCACGATGCGGGGGGCCGCCACGCCGAATTCCCGGACCAGCAGCTCCTTGAGCAATTCCGCCTGGCGGGCCGAGAGGCGGTGGTTGAGCATCTCCCCGCCGCGGTTCCAGGTATGGCCGATGATTTCAAGCTTCGCCCCGGGGGCATTGTCCAGCACGGTCTGCACGGCCTGCAGGGTCTGCCGCACCGAGGAGACGTTGTCCTTGTAGGAGAAATCCCAGGGCGTCTCAAAGCGGACCGATTGGATTGGCTGTCCTGCAGCTCCGCTGCCCGGCGAGGCTGCCGCAAGTGCAGCACCCTGCAGGCCAAGGCAACAGAAGATCGCCACGGTCAACGTCGCCAGTCTCAGGGTCGCCAGTCCCAGGGTCGCCAGTCCCAGGGTCGCCAGTCCCAGGGGCACCCTGGTCAGCATCCGATGCATGTTCCCCATCATCCTCGCACTCCCCACGCGCGCCCCCACCTCAGGATGTCTTGGCCCCGGTCCGGGACGCGCGAGTGCTGGCCGGGGAACCGATATCCTTCCGTGTAACGCGTGGATAAAATTTTAGCAAGGTTCTCAGGGTTTTAGTAGAGAAAGTATACCCTAACTCCAGACTTTTTGTAACCTGCCGGGAAACGTGGCAACGCATCAAAAAAGGAGCCCCGAAGGGCTCCTGATGATGAAAACCGGGTGACAGGTGGGTGTTACAGTGCCGCACGTTCGGCCAGGGCGGCAATCTGCCCCAGCACGCTGGCCCGGCCGGGGCCGCCGGGGATGGTGCGGCGCTCCACGGCGGCGCGGCAATCCAGCACGGGGTAGACATCTTCCTCGATGAGGGCGGACTGCAACTGCATCTCGGCCAACGGCAGATCTTCCAGGCCCACCCCGCGGACTTCCGCCATCTTGACCAGCTTGCCCGTCACCTCGTGGGCGTCGCGGAAGGGCAGGCCCTTGGTGACCAGATAGTCGGCCAGTTCCGTGGCGTTCAGGAAGCCGCGCTTGAGGGCGGCGGCCATGGGCTCCGGCCGGAATACCAGGGCGGCCACCATGCCCGCGGCCATGGTCAGGCTCATGGACACGGTGCGGTCGCAGTCGATGAAGGGTTCCTTGTCCTCCTGCAGATCACGGTTGTAGGTCATGGGCAGTCCCTTGACCGTGGTCAACAGGCTCATGAGGTCGCCGTACACGCGGCCGGTCTTGCCGCGGGTAAGCTCGGCCACGTCGGGATTCTTTTTTTGCGGCATGATGGACGAGCCGGTGGCGTAGGCGTCCGGCAGGGTGACAAAGCCGAACTGCGGCGCGGCCCAAAGGATGATTTCCTCAGAAAGTCTGGAGAGATGCGCCATGATCACACTGCCAATGAACAGGGCCTCCAGCACGAAATCCCGGTCCGATACGGCATCCATGGAGTTGGCAAAGGCGCGCTCCCAACCCAGATCCCTGGCCACGGCCAGGGGGTCCAGGGGATAGGTGGTGCCGGCCAGGGCGCCGGCGCCCAGGGGTGAGACCTGCACGCGTTTGCGGCAATCCTCTATCCGCTCCATATCCCTGGAGAACATCCAGGCATAGGCCAGCAGGTGCTGGGCCAGGGTCACGGGCTGGGCCGGCTGAAAATGCGTGCAGCCGGGCACCAGGGTCTCCACGTGCACCCGGGCCTGGTCCAGGAAGGAGCGGATGACGGCCTTGAGCAGCCGTGTCCAGTCTTCCAGACGTTCATCCACGAACAACCGGAAATCCAGGGCCACCTGATCGTTGCGGGAACGCCCGGTGTGCAGGCGCTTGCCGGCGTCGCCCACCAGCTCCGTGAGGCGGGCCTCGATGTTCATGTGGACGTCTTCCCGCTCCACCCGCCAGACGAATTCCCCGCGTTCGATCTCCCCGCGGATCTGATCCAGCCCGGCGACGATGGCCGTGGCGTCCTCTCCGGAAATAACGCCCTGTCTGGCCAGCATGCGCGCATGGGCCTGGGAGCCGCGGATATCGTGGAACGCCAAGGCCTTGTCAAAGGAGACAGATTCCGTGAACGCCTCCACGGCCTGCAGGCTTTGGCCCTCGAAGCGGCCGCCCCAGAGTTTGCCGGCCTGGCCGGTGGTGTTGGAACCGCTCACTGGCCGCCTGCCTCGCGCTGTTTTTTCCAGGCCTTCAGGCGCAGACCCTGGAGTCGGATGAAGCCGGTGGCATCGGCCTGATTGTAGACCGTATCCTTTTCAAAGGTGGCCAGGTTGGCGTCGTACAGGGAGAGGGGCGATTTGCGGCCCAGGGCCTGGACGTGGCCCTTGCACAGGGAGAGGCGCACCGTGCCAGTGACGGTTTCGGCGGCCTTGTCCATGAGGGCCTGCAGGGCCTCGCGCTCGGGGGCGTACCAGAAGCCGTAATACACGCATTCGGCGTAGCGGGGGATGAGGCTGTCGCGCAGGTGCATCACCTCGCGGTCCATGGTCAGTCCTTCCAGGTCGCGCCGGGCCAGATGCAGCACGGTGCCGGCGGGAGTTTCGTACACGCCGCGGCTCTTCATGCCCACAAAACGGTTTTCCACCATGTTGATGCGGCCCACGCCGTGCCTGCCGGCAATGGTGTTCAACTGCTTCATC
>JAIWOE010000016.1 GCA_020217165.1 Desulfovibrio sp.
GTCAGCAGCCGGAAGGGCCGGTGCGGGTCCGCCGGGGTGGCCTCCGCGGCCAGGTGCTCCATGTCCTTCAGATCATCCAGCAGCTGAAACCTGCCCGAGGGCGTGGGGAAGACCTTGTCTGCAAAGGGGACCATGGGGGCATCCAGGCGAAACGCGCCCTGGCGGAGCTGCTCCAGGGGGCACCCCTGCCGGCGGATGGGCGCGCAGATGCGTTCCAGCCACTCGGCTTCTGATTTTCGGAACGCATCGGCAAAGTCGAACCGCGCGGCCAGCTCGTAAAACATGCGGAACTCGGACTTGCACTGCCCCACGGGGGGGATGGCCGGCGTGACCGGGCCCACGAAGTTGTGGCCATAACTGGCGGTGACGTCCTCCTCCTCCAAAAAGGTGGTGGCTGGCAGGAACACGTGGGCCAGGGCGGCGGTATCGTCCAGGAAATGTCCGGAGTAGACCACGAATTCCGCCTGGCGGAAGGCCTGGGCCACCTTGTCCGACCGCGGCGCCGTACACACGGGATTGGCCGCGGTGACGTAGATCATGCGGATGGGGGGCTCCGTCGCCGCCAGGATCTCCTCCCCCACCCGGGGCATGAGCAGGGTGCGCCGCGGCGGGCGCAGGGAGTCGCCCCAGTAGTGCTGATCGTAGGGGCCGTATTCCTCGAAACCTTGGCTCACGCCGCCGCCGGGCACGCCGATGTTGCCGCTTACGGCGCCCAGGGCATCGATGGCCCGGATGGCCAGGTGGGCCTGCACATGGCGGTGCAGGCCCCAGCCCAGGAGCATGGAGGTGGGCTTCTGGAGCATCAATGTTTCGGCCAGGTGCTCGGCGTCGGCCACGGGCACGCCGGCCAGGCGGCAGAGCTCGGCCACGTCCCATCGGCGCACCAGACGCAGGTATTCCTCCAGGCCCTGGGCGTGGCGCTCCAGAAATCCGCGATCCTCGGCGCCGGCGTCCAGGATGAGCCGGGCCGCAGCCAGGGCCAGGAAGGCATCGCCCCCGGGCCGGGGGGCAATGTGCCGGCTGGCCAGGGCCACGGATTTGGTGGGGGCGGGATCCACCAGCAACACCCGGCCCCCGCGACGGGCGATGTCCCGGGCAATGGGCGCCAGGCTGATGTTGGTGGTGACGGGATTGCGGGCCCAAAGGACCATGGAGGCGCTGCGGAGATGATCCAGGGGGTCATGGGACACGCGCTCGCCAAAATCCAGGTTCTGGGAGGCCTGGCCCGTGCCCCCGCACAGGGTGCCCCGCAGGGTGGTCACGCCGCCAAAGAGGTTGAAGAAATACTTATTCAACAACTTCAGCGCGGTACGCTCACCAAACCCCTGGTAGTAGAGGATGGCTTCCGGGCCGGACTCCTCCCGGATGGCCTGCATGCGCTGGGCGATCAGATCCAGGGCCGCCTCCCAGGAGACGAGCTCCCAGCGGTCCCCACGGCGCAACATGGGCCGGGTGACACGCTCCGGGCTGTAGACCCGCTCCACGTAACGCATGGCCTTGCGGCAGGCCTTGCCCCTGGTGAGGGGATGGGCGGGATCCCCGGTCAGGCGGGTGAGCCGGCCCTCCTCCACCGTGGCCAGCAGGCCGCAGGTATTGGGGCAATCCCGGGTGCAGGTGGTGGTGACGATGCGACGACTCATGACAGGCTCTCCTTTGCAGTCTCGGCCACGGCCGACCGCTGCACGGCCAGACACCCGCCCTGGCACCGGCGCAGGAACTCCTGGCAATCCGCACAGCCGGCCGGGGCATGGGCAGTGCGCAGGGGGCGCACGGCCTGGGCAAAATGGCGCATGAGGGCGGCGACATCGGCAAAGGCCGTCACGTCCGGCACCAGCACGTCGTGCATGGGCAGGCAATAGGATGCGGAGAGGTCCGGATGCACATCCATGGACGGATGGCAGATACCGCGGAACTTCATGGATACCTGCTCCAGATAACGCCGGTCCCCAGGGTCCAGGTCGCACAAACAGATGCTGCAATCAAGGCCGGTGCGCACCCCCCTGGCCTCGCAGGCCCGGACGAACTCCACCACCTGCCGCAACAGGTGGCGGGCGTCTTCGGGGCGGCAATAGTCATTGGCCGCGTCCGCGGCGGGGCGGGAGATGTCATAGCGCACGGCGGTCACGCCGTATTGCTCGATGGCGTCCATCAGATAGGCCCACTGGGTCCCCTGTGGGGAGAAATTCCTGGAAAAGGTGATGCGCGCCCCCTGCTCCTGCAGAGTGGCCAGGGTGTGGTGCAGCTGCTCCTGCTGACTGCGGGCGTAGCTGGCGGGCTGGTTGTAATTGATGACAAAATTTGCCACCCGCGGGGCCAGTTGCCGGGCAAGCTCCCGGGAGAACAGGCCATTGCTGAAGAGCACGGCAGCCATGCCAGCCTCGGTGGTGGCTTCAATCATCTCGGCCAGGTGCGGGTGCAGGGTGGGCTCCCCCCCCAGGAAGGCCACGGCCGGCACGGCGGCGCGGCTGGCCCAGTCCAGAAAGGCGGCGAACCCTTGGGCCGTGATATCCCCGGGATGCCGGGCCGCCAGGGGTCTGGCAAAGCAATAGGGGCAGGCGAGGTTGCAGCGGTAGGTGACAAACAGATTGATCATGGGCCGGCCTATTGCGCCTTGGCGTCGCCGTCCGGGGCAATGCGGAGGCCGGTGTGCATGTCAAAGGCCAGCAGGGCGCCCGGGTTGGCCACGGTTACGCCCTGGCTGCGGCCCACGGCCACGCCCCGGCGCGCCAGCTCGGCCGTCTCCACCACCAGCCGCAGTTCGGCGGCATCGTTGCGCACGGTGAGCACGGACTTGAGGCCCAGGGGCTCCACGTCGATGACCTCCCCCCGCAGGGACGCATCCCCGGGATCTGCCAGGGCCAGGCACTCGGGCCGCACCCCCAGCTCGAACAGGGTCTCTGCGTCGCCAAAGGCCTGCGCCAGGGCGGGGGACGCTGAAATGCTGCCGCCGGCCACTTCCACGCGCCCCTGCCCCGGCACATACCGCGCCGGCAGGCAGTTGATCTGCGGCGCCCCCACAAAGCGGGCGGCCTCGCGGTCCACGGGCAGGTCGTACAGGACCTGTGGGCCGGCCAGTTGCACCACCTGGCCCTCCCGCAGCAGGGCCACGGTGTCGGCCACGGCCAGGGCCTCGGTGTAATCCGGGGTGGCCATGAGAAAGGTGGCGCCGCACTCGCGCTGCAGGCGCTTGAGTTCGGCCCGCAATTCAATGCGCAGCATGGCATCCAGGCTGGAGAGGGGCTCGTCGAGCAAAAACAGTTGCGGGGTGCGGATGAGGGCCCGGCCCAGGGCGATGCGCTGGCGCTCCCCGCCGCTCATGGTCCTGGGCAGGCGATCCAGGATATGCAGCACTTTCAAGGTCTTGCCCATGGCCTCGACCTTTTCCCGGATGACCTCCGGCTTCTCCCCCCGGATGCGCAGGGGGCTGGCCATGTTCTGGTAGCCGGTCCTGTTGGGGTACAGGGCCAGATTGTCGAAAATCATGGCCACGTTGCGATTCTTGGGCTCCCAGCCGTGCATGTCCTGCCCGCCCAGGAGCACGCGGCCGGTGTCGGGCTGGTCCAACCCGGCGATAACGCGCAGGGTGGTGGTCTTGCCGGCCCCGGCCGGTCCCAGCAACACGGTAAAGGAGGCCTCGGGCACGGTGAGGGTCACGTCGCGCAGGGCCTGGGTGCTCCGGAAGCGCTTGTGCACCTGTTCCAGGGCCAGGGTGGGGGCGGGGGTGGGGGTGGTGTTCAACGGGGGCGAGGTGCTCATGTCAACACAGCTCCATGCGGTGGCTGGTGTCGTTGCTGAAAAAAACCAGGGAGGCGGGATCCACCGCCAGCCCCACCAGGCTGCCCTCCTCGGGGCGGCCATGGGACGGTGCGATGGCCTTGAGCTGCACCGCGGCAGATTCCACGGTGAGCACCACTTCCGGCCCCCGCGGTTCAGCCAGGAGCACCTGGCCCACCAGGGGCGCGGCCTCGGCCGGCACCACCTGCAGGGACTCCGGCCGCACCCCCAGGGTCACCCCGCGGGGCATGGCCATGCCCGGCCTGGGCGGGGGCAGCTGGAGCCGGAACTGGCCGATGCGGAACAGCATGCCCTGGCCGTGGGCCTCCAGGTTGCCGCGAAGCAGGTTCATGGGCGGGGAGCCCAGAAAACTGGCCACGAAGACATGGTCCGGCGTATCGTAGATGGTGGTGGTCTGCTCCACCTGCAGGATCTTGCCCGCGCGCATCACGGCAATGCGGTCGGCCAGGGACAGGGCTTCGATCTGATCGTGCGTCACATAGATGATGGTCAGGCCGATTTCCTGCTGCAGCCGGCGCAGCTCGCGACGCATGGCCAGGCGGGCGGCGTATTCCAGGTTGGAGAGGGGTTCGTCCAGCAGCAGCAGGGCCGGCCGGGTGGCCAGGGTGCGGCCGATGGCCACGCGCTGCAGCTCCGAGCCGCCCAGGTCCCGGGCGCGGGCGTCCAAGCGGTCGGCCATGCCCAGCAGTTCGGCCACCTCGTGCACGGCGCGGTCGATCTCGGCCTTGGGCATCTTGCGGATTTCCAGTCCGAAGGCCAGGTTCTTGCGCACGGTCATGGAGGTGAACACCGCATAATCCTGGAAGACCATGCCCACGTTGCGCTTGCCGGCGGGCACCCCGAGGATGGAGCGGCCGTCGATCTGAATGTCTCCCGACGTGGGGGACTCCAGGCCCACGATCATGTTCAGGGTGGTGGACTTGCCGCAGCCAGAGGGACCCAGCAGGGCCAGGGTTTCCCCGGGCTGCACCGCCAGGTCGATGCCATCCACCGCGGGCACGGAGCCGTCGGCGTAGTCCTTGCGCAGGGCCACCAGTTCCAGTTTGGGCTTGCTCATTGCTTGATCGCTCCAAAGGTCATGCCCCGGGCCAGGTGGGACTGGATGAGGTACCCCATGAGCATGAGCGGCACCATGGCCAGCACGGCCAGGGCCGCCTGCACCCCGTACAGGGTGCCGGCCGTGGCCGTGACGTAGCGCGCCAGCTGCACCGGGATGGTGCTGATATTGGTGTACGACAGCACCAGGGAAAACATGAACTCCGACCAGTTGAGAATGAAGATGAACAGGGTGGTGGCAAAGATCCCCCCGCGGATGAGGGGGATGGTCACCGTCAGATGGGCCATGAGCCGGGAGCGGCCGTCGATCATGGCCGCCTCCTCCACCTCCCGGGGCAGGTCTTCCACAAAACTCTTGAGCATCCAGGTGGAGAAAGGCAGCGTGGCCGCGGCATAGATGGCAATGAGGCCTACGTAGCTGTCCGTCAGGCCCACATTGGAAAAGATGATCACAAAGGGCACGGCAATGGCCGCCGGCGGGAACATGCGCCCGGACAGAATCACCAGCGGCGCAATCTTGCTGCCGTTGCCGTACCGGGTGATGCCGATGGCCGAGAGCAGCCCGATGCTGACCGACAGGGCCGTGGCGATGATGGACGCCCGCACAGACCCCCACACGGCCTTGGTGGCCGACTGGCTCACGCCCCCCACCCCGTAGGCCCCGATGGCCTCGGGATCGAACAGGGTCAGAAAGTTGATGTGCGTGGGCTCCGAGGGAATCCAGATGGCCGGGGAGGCGTTCCAGTCGGTGGGGGGCTTGATGGCCGTCATGACGATCCAGAACACCGGGAACAGGGTCACGGCCAGGGCCAGGCCCATGACCACGGCCAGCAGCGGAGAGAGTTTCTTGGCGTGCATCAGCGTCCCCCTTTGAGCAGCTGGTCCCGCACCGGGGACAGCAGCAGGTGGATAAGCAGCAGGCAGCCCAGCAGCACCAGAAAGGCCGCGGCTGCCCCGTAGGCCAGCTGAAAATCGTTGAAGGCCAGCTTGTAGATGTACAGGCTGATGGTCTCCGTGGCCGAGCCGGGCCCGCCGCGGGTGAGCATGTACACCTCGTCGAACAGCTTGATGATTTCCATGGTCCGGATGACGAAGGCCACCACGATGACCGGCTTGAGCATGGGCATGACCACCCGCCAGAACACCTGCCGCGGGGAGGCGCCCAGAATCACCGCCGCCCGGACGGGATTTTCCGGCACGGCATTCAGCCCCGAAAGCAGGATCAAGAAGAACAGGGGCGTCCAGTGCCAGACTTCCGTAATGATGACCGCCAGCACGGCCAGGGGGGCACTGCGGAACCATTCCGGGCTTGATCCCGGCCCGAAGCACAATTCAACCATCTGGTTGATGGGGCCGTTGGACTGGAACAGCATCCAGAAGGTGTACCCCACCACCACGGGCAGGATCATCATGGGCGACAGAAACGCCGAAAACAGCAGGGACTTGCCCCGAAACTCCCGCAGGAACAGCACGGCCAGCCCCAGCCCGATGGCGAATTCCAGACTCAGGCACACCGCGGCGATGCACAACGTGCGCAGCACGGCGTACAGGAAGCGCGTGTCGTACACGGTGAGTTCGCTGTAATTGTCAAAGCCCACGAAGCCAGCCTCGAAAAAGGAACTGCTCCTGGGGGACCAGTCCGTGAAGCTCATGTACAGGGCCACCAACAGCGGCAGCACCAGCACCACCAGGGACACGATGACCCCCGGCAGGGTGAGCAGCCTGACCACCGCGTCCCGGCTCAGCCCCCGCGGGGGGCGTACGGGCGGCATCGCCTGCATTGTGTTCTCAGCCACGTTCAACTCCTGCCCTTTGCTGCGATGCCGCCCGGTTTGGCCACATCGCGTATCCACCAGCAAACGTTCCATCAACGTGTTGGAAGGGGAGAGCGCGAGGGGGGAGCCCCTTTTCATAAGGCTTCCCCCCCCCTCGCAAGGATCGTTTTGGCCTAGCTCCACTGATCCGCGCCGCTGGCCTTGCGGATGGGTTCGGCCAGGTTCTTGGCCAGGGCCAGCCAGGACTTCTTGACCTTGTCCTTGCCAATGCGGCGGGTGATGCGGTCGAAGGCCTTGGCCGCCTCGTCCAGGGCGTCCTTGGGCTTCTTGTCGCCGGTCATGCAGGCGTGCACCTGCTTGTCCAAGGCGTCCTGATATTCAAACCCGCCAGGGATGCAGAAGTCCGGCACGGTGTTGACCATGTTGTCGTAGAGGGTCTGCAGGTATTCGGGGGAATACGTGTCGATGAGGCGCTGGGTGGGCTTGAGCATGTGGTTGATGCGGTAGGGGTCGGAGTAGCCACCCAGGTAGGGGATGGCGTCTGCGCTGATGGTGGGGGAGGTCATCCACTGGGCATAGGCGTAGGCCAGTTCTGGGTTGGCCGAGTACCTGGACACGGCGTAGCCGTAGCCCCAGCAGAACAGCCCGGCATAGAGCTTGGTGCCGTCCTTGAGGATATCCGCCGGCATGACCGTGGCCGCAATCTTGCCCGTGGTGGCCGGCCCCGTGGAGGGAGCCTTGGAATACTTAAAGCCCGAGGGCCAGACGATGTTCATGAAGCCTTCGCCGCGGCCAAAGGCGTTGTAGTTGGAGGACCAGGTGAAGCTGAAGGCATCCGGATGCAGGAACTGGTTCATCTTGAGCATGTCTTCCAGGGCCGCCACACCTTCTTCGGAATTGAAGGTGGGATTCATGTCCCCGTCAAAGTACAGCCGGCCCTTGGAAACGAGGCGCTGCATGAACATCCACTTGACGTAATACGGCGAGCGGTACTCCAGGCTGCCGTAGAACTTGTTGGCCGGATCATGCATGAATTCTGCCAGGTTGTAGTATTCGCCCCAGGTGGAGGGCACGGCCAGGGGGTAGCCGTACTTGTCGGCAAAGGCCTTCTGCTTGTCGGGATGCTGCAGGTAGTCGTCCCGGCACAGGAGGGTGATCTGGTCGCCGTCGTTGAGCAGGCCAGCCACGCGGCCGTTGTACAACTGGGCATGGTGGCTGGCGGGGAACACCACGCCCCATTCCTTGTGGAACAGGTCGGGTTGGTGCTGCTCCGTCCATTCCGTGAGGTCGTAGATGACGCCGGAGTCGATCCAGTCCGGATAACTCATGGCCGTGGGCATCATCACGTCGTAGCGGCCGGTCTTGGCCACGGCTTCCTGCATGCCTTTGGTGTGCACCACCTCATCGGGTTCTTCGATGAATTCCAGGGTAATGCCCAGCTCGTTCTTCCATTTGTCCACATAGGGCGTCATGTTGCCGATGGACCCCGTGGGAATGAGCAGGGTCAGGGTCTTCTTGCTGGCCTTGGCCGCGGCCACCTTGGCCAGCTCCCAGGCCCGCTCCTCGGCCCCGCTGATTTGGGCAAAGGCAGCCTTTGCCCCCAGGCTGGACAGGCTCACGGCGTTGGCCACCACGGCGGCGACCCCCAGCAGGCCCATCTTTTTCAGAAAACTGCGGCGGTCCATGCCGCCGGCATCATACTCGGCACACAGGGAATCAATCTTGACACGGTTGGACTGCATGCTGCACCTCTTACAAGATAACACGTTGATGCGATTGCGGATCGGATGACGAGGGAACTTGCTGAAGTTGATGCCGCTGGTAGGCCTGCTGGCAGGGGTTGCCCACGCACAGGTCCATCCAGCCGGCGGCCGGGTCCATGATGACGGCAAAGACGGTGTGAAAGGCCGTGGTCTCCGCTTCCCCGTCAAACCCATGGGCGCAGATGCAGCGCGGGTGGTTCACGTGGTTGCGGCTCAGTTCCGCCAGCAGGGCCGGTGTCAGGGCCCCGCGGTGGCGGTCCAGGAATGCCTGGGCCACCTGCCGTCGGACCATGGATCCGCCGTGGCTCAGCCAGTTGGGGGTTTCGAACCGGCGCATGGCCTGGCTCAGATAATGGTTGGTGTGGGCGATGGCGCCCTCGAACTCCAGCAACTCGTAGGCGGTGGCCGAGACCTCGGCGCAAAAGGCCACGCCCATGCCGGCCAGCTGGTAGTTCATGCCCGTAGCCCGGGGGGAGAAGATCACCGCGCCCAGGGCGTCGCCAATGCGCCCAGAGGCCAGGGCCCGGCGCATGATGCAGGGGTAGATCACCCCGGGCCGGGCGTCCGTGGCCACCACTTTATTGATGACGGCAGCCACCCCGGCGGCGTTCATGCCGTTGACCCCAAGCACCCCGGCAAAGGTGACCACCAGCTGCGCCGGGCCTGTCTCGGGGGTGATGCGCAGGAGCACCACGAATTTCTCGTAGTAGCGCTCCATGTCGTAGGTCTGGCCGAGCAACGCCTGCCCCCCGGCGGCGGCGGCTGGGGGCACGTTATAGGTGGTGCAGCCCCACAGGGCGTCGGGCAGGGCCCGGCCGCCCAGGCCCGGGGCGCGCAGATCCTCAAGCTCCAGAAAGGAGTTCAGGTACAGAATGTCTTCAAAGGGCAGGCCTGCGCCGTCGGCAATGCCCCGCATCTCTTCCACCAGCTCCGGGCACCACTGCTGCAAGAATCCCAGATTGCGCAGGCAGTAGCCCGTCAGCTGGCTGCGCTCCGCCTTGAGCAGACTGTTGTTGGCCTGGTGCACCTTGATGACCGAGGCCGCGAATTCGTGAATCAGCTCCCGGCAGGCCCGGCCGTGGGCCAGGCCCATCTCGTAGGGCGTGCCCGAGAGGGAGACAACCAATGGTTCCATGGGGATGCCTTTTCGCATGACGCCCCCCTACAAGAGTTCCATGTAGTAATCCCATTCCCAGGGATCCACGCGGTTGTTGAAGGCCGGGGTGCCGTAATCCGCAAACTGGGCCTTGGCCGTCTCCACCTCGTGCTTCTTCACCGCCAGCACCAGCTTGACGAATTCCGGATCCAGCACCTCGTGCAGGGCTGTATCCCGCTCGAATTCTTGGATGGCTTCCTCCAGGCTGTGGGGCAGTACGGGCACGTCGTCCCGGGTGTAGGCGATGTCCAGGATGGGGTCCGGCAGGGGCGGGTCGGAGCGCAGGCCCTCCAGCCCGGCGGCCAGGGTGCTCACGGCCATGAGGTACGGGTTGGACCCGCCGCAGGCCAGGCGGTTCTCAAAGTGGGTGCTCTGGCCCCGGCAGCCCTTGAGGCGGATGCCCACGGTGCGGTTTTCCATGCCCCAGGTGGCGCTGTGGGGGGCAAAGGAGTTCA
>JAIWOE010000017.1 GCA_020217165.1 Desulfovibrio sp.
CACGGTACCGCTTGTAACAATTGATGGTTGGCGCCGTGAACACCGTGTTGGCCCGGGCATGCTTGAGCAAGCCGGCCAGGAACTTGCGGGCCAGGTCCGTGAGGCCGCAGGACCCGTTGGGATCGTCAAACACGTTCCTGCCGGTCTTCTTGTCGATGAGGCTCACGTGGAAGTGGGAGCCCGAACCGCTGGCGTCAATGAAGGGCTTGGTCATCCAGGTGGCCAGGTAGCCGTGCTGCAGGGCAATTTCCTTGGCGCCCATCTTGAAGAGCATGGCCGTGTCCGCCGCGGGCAGACCATCCTGGTAATACAGGTTCAACTCCTGCTGGCCCGGCCCGTGCTCGGAATTCTGGGTGATGATGCGCACGCCGGCCTGCTCCATCTTGCGCATCAGATCGTAGGTGAAGTCCATGTCGAAGTTGTTCTTGAGGGTCACAAAGATGGGCTGGCCTGTGTAGACAGGCTGGCGGGTGTCCTTGTGCAGCACATAGAACTCGAACTCGTAGCCCAGGCGGCAGATGTAGCCGAGGTCGTCATAGGCCTGCAGCAGCTTCTTGAGCAGCAGCCGGGGTGAGGCCATGGCCGGGGTGCCGTCGTACCAGTAGGGGTCCACAATAATGTTGGCCGTGTGGGGCGCCCAGGGCAGCACGGTAAAGGTGGACAGGTCCGGCACGGTGCAGTGGTCCGCAAAGGCCACTTCCTCGGCGTAGCCCGTGCCGCTGGGCACCATGGACTGGATGTCCAGACCCAGCAGGCCGCCGTAGAAGTTCAGCCCGTTTTCCACATAGTCCATAAAACTGTTGAGTGGCACTGTCTTGCTACGGGAGACGCCGTAGAGGTCGGCCTGCTCGAAGCGGACAAACTGGATATCATGCTGGCGGATGGTCTGCTTGATGCTGTCGAGTTGACTGGTACGTTGCTGGAACATGGTCATGCCTGCACCCTTTCTGCCGCGGCGGTCCGCGGTCGGGATTCATGCTGTTTGACAAATTTGCGGAGCATGCTTCCCGTATATCAAGGGCCGTGCCAAGGCCCATGTCTGCCGGCATCCCCTTTTATTTCTGCATCTTAATTACATACAAATCCCGTCATTCGGAGCGGTCCATCCCTGCAGACTTCATGCAATTATTAGAATCGAGAATCATCCGTGAGAAAAATTTACGCCGCCCGGCCCATGGATCAAGCAATCCGTTGAATTTCAATGGACTATGCACGCGGCGCCAATTTGCCTTTTGCCCCGAAGCAGCGTATCTTGGACAATAAAATAACAATATTGACAATCGACAAGCGCGCGGAGGCCCCATGCCCTGCAGTTTCGCGCACTTTGCCCAAGGCTGCGCCAGTCCCCTGGCCTGCTTCGACCCTCAGCGGCGATTGACCTTCGTCAACACCGCCTTTTGCGTCACCTTCCTGGGCGGGGACGACCAGCCCCACGGCCGCAGCCTGGCGGATCTGGGCCTGCCGCCATCCCTGGCCGCCTCCCTGGGCCACGGCCTCAACCGCGCCCGCCAGACCGGCCAGGAGCAGACCTTTATCTGGGACCCCTGCCCGGACTGGTACCTGGACGCCGGCCAGCAGCCCTTCCGCTGCCGCTGCCTCCCCCCCGAGGGCGAGCGCGGCGACGAGGGGCCCGTGGTGGTGGAATTTCGGGAAGTGTCCGACGCGGAACGCCTCAAAAAGGCCCTGCTGGCCGAACGCCAGGTGCGCCGGGAGGCCGAGCGCCTCAAGGAGCGCGGTCGCGAACTGTTTTACAAGGTCATCGACGAGGTGCCCATCTTCGTCTACATGCAGCGCCGCGACTACACCGTGGCCTTCGCCAACCGCAAAACCCGCGATCTCTACGGCCCCACCGAGGGCCGGCTGTGCTACGAGGTCTTCAGCGGCCGCACCTCCCCCTGCCCCGTATGCCCCACCTTCCGCGTCTTCGAGACCGGCCAAACCGAAAGCTGGCAATTCTCCGACCGCCAGGGCCGGACGTTCCACGTCTACGACTATCCCTTTGAGGACGAGCACGGCGAGCCCCTGGTGATGGAGCTGGGCATTGATGTCACCGAACTCAAGCGGGTGGAGCGGGAGTTGTATCAGGCCCAGAAGATGCGGGCCATCGGCGTGCTGGCCGGGGGCATTGCCCATGATCTGAACAACCACCTCGTCCCCATTATTTTCAACCTTGACCATGCCCTGGGGAAACGTGACGAAGCCCGGGACCGCGCCCCCCTGGCCGAGGCCCTGCGCGCCGCCTATCGCGCCGCAGATCTGGTGGAACAGGTGCTGGAGTTCGGTCGCCATCAGCAGGTCTCCCTGGCGCCCCTGCGCCTGGGGCCGCTGCTGCGGGAGCACCTGGAGCTGTTCCGGGCCTCCCTGCCCCCGGGCATCCGGCTGGATTTGCGCGGCGATGACGAACAGCAAGACTGCGTGCTGGCCAACACCGCCCAGGTGCAGCAACTAGTGTACAACCTGTGCCGCAACGCCGTGCAGGCCATGCCCGGCGGCGGGCTGCTGCGCGTGCAGTGGCGCAGCCTCAGCGTGCCAGCGCCGGACCGGGCCGGCCTTGCCTCCCCCCATCCCGGCCTGCCCCCGGGTGAATATGTGGTGCTGCGGGTGGCGGATACGGGCCAGGGCATCGAGGCGGACAGGCTGGAGCGCATCTTCGAGCCCTTCTACACCACCAAAAAAGGCTCCGGCGGTACGGGCATGGGCCTGGCCGTGGTGCACTCCATCGTGGCCAATTTTGGCGGGAGCATAGCCGTGAACAGCGCCCTGGGCCGCGGTACGGTGTTTGAAATCTGCCTGCCCCGCTGCGAGGCAGTCCCCGAGACGCCTTCCTCCCCCGCCACGGTCCCCCATGGTCCTGAGGCGTCGCCGCGCAATGGCGGCCAGCCTGGCGGCCCGTTTGCCGCGCCCGTTGCCGGGCGTCTGTTGCTGGTGGATGACGACCACGCCGCCCTGCAAGCCATGGCGCGAGCCCTGGGCGAGGCCGGCTTCCAGGTGACCGCCGCCTCTGGCGGCGCCGAGGCGCTGGCGGCCTTCGAGCTGGCCGGCGGTGACTTCGGGCTGGTGCTGGCCGACCACTTCATGCCGGACATGGACGGCCTGGAGTTGGCCTCCCGGCTGCTGGCCATGGCCCCCTCCACCCGCATCGTCATGTGTACGGGGCATGTGGAACCGGCGTTGGAGCGCCGGGCCATCGCCGCCGGGGTGGTGGACTTTCTCATGAAACCCATGACCCCGCGGACCCTGCTGGAATGCGTCCGCCGGCATTGCCGATAGGATTCGCCCCATGGCCCGCGTGCTCATCATCGACGACGACGACCACATCCGCAGCAGCCTGTCGCGCTGTTTTGCCGATCTCGGCCACGAAACACTGCATGCCGCCACCCTGCAGGAGGGCCTGGCCCAGGCCCGGGCCGGGGCAGACGTGATCTATCTGGATCTCGGCCTGCCCGACGGCGACGGCAAGGCGGCCATCGATCAGCTGGCAGCCACCCCGGACCGGCCGGAAATCATCGTCATCACCGGCCTGGGGGACAACTACGGCGCCCGGGAGGCCCTGGCCTGCGGCGCCTGGGACTACCTGCGCAAGCCGGCCTCGCCGCATCAGGTCAAGGCATCCCTGGTCGGGGCCCTGCATTATCGCGCCTCCCGGCACCGGGAGACCACCCCGCCACAGGACTTCAACGCCTGCGGCATTCTTGGGGAATCCCCCAGCATGACCCGGGTGAAGCACCTCCTGGCCCGCGCCGCCCGCAGCGAGGCCAATGTGCTCATCACCGGGGAAACCGGCGTGGGCAAGGAGCTGGCCGCCAAGGCCGTGCATGCCAACAGCCCCCGGGCCGGCGGGCCGTTTGTGGTGGTGGACTGCTCCACCATCTCCAAACAGCTGGTGGAAAGCCAGCTGTACGGCCACGTGCGCGGGTCCTTCACCGGGGCCCATGCCGACCACGCCGGCCTGGTGGCTGCGGCCCATGGCGGGGTGCTGTTTCTGGACGAGGTGGGCGAGCTGCCCTTGTCCCTGCAGAAATCCCTGCTGCGGGTGCTGCAGGAGCGCCGCTACCGGCCCGTGGGCGGCACGCGGGAACTGGCCAGCAATTTTCGTCTGGTGGCGGCCACCAACCGGGACCTGGAAGCCATGACCGGCACCGGCGGCTTTCGGGGCGATCTGCTCTTCCGCCTGCGGACCATGGAGGTGGCGTTGCCAGCCCTGCGCGAACGCGGGGAGGACATGGTGCTCCTGGCGCGACACTTCACGGCCAAAAGCTGTTCGCGCTACGGGGCGACGCAAAAAGCCCTCTCCCCTCAGCTGCTCCAGGCCCTGGCGGCCTACGGCTGGCCGGGCAACGTGCGGGAGTTGGGCAACGTGCTGGAGGCCACGGTCATCGAGGCCGGGCAGGATCCCGTGCTCTATCCCAAGCACCTGCCGCACCACGTGCGGCTTTCCGCCATTGGCGAGGCCGCACCCCCGCAGGCAGCGCCGGCAGTGGTGGAGGGGGTATCGACGGAGGATATGCCTGCCAAGCCCACGCCTCCCCTGCCCTCCTATGAGGCCTTCAAGGCGGCCCAGGATCGCGTGTACTTCCAGCAACTGCTGGACCTCGCCGGGCGCGACGTGGCTAGGGCCAGCCAGATTTCCGGTCTGAGCGTGCCCAGCATCTACCGCCGGCTGCAACAGATTGGCCTGCCCACCCCGGGCAGGACCCGGCGCTGAGGCGCTGCCCCGAAGAGAGACACTACAAGCCTCCGCCCAGGGCCGTCACCACCAGCCAGGCCGTGTAGCCCACGTAGTAGATGGCCAGCACGGCGCCTTCGGGCCGGGTGATGGCCCCGGGCCGGCGCAGGCCGTAACCCATTACAAACAGCGAAAGGGTCAACAGGCCCATGACCGGCATGTCCCGCAGTAGCACGTCGCGGGAGACGTCCATGGGGTGGATCATGCCGGCAATGCCCACCACCACCAAGGTGTTGAACAGGTTAGAGCCGATGATGTTGCCCAGGGCAATGTCATCCTCGCCTTTGCGGGCGGCGGCCACGGAGGAGGCCAGCTCCGGCAGGGAGGTGCCCAGGGCTACGATGGTCAGGCCGATGAGCAGGTCGCTCACGCCGTAGGCATGGGCAATTTCCACCGCCCCCCACACCAGCATGCGCGAGCTGAGGATGAGCAGCACCAGACCAGCCCCCACCCAGAAGAGGGCCTTGTTGATGGGCAGAGGGTGCGCATCCAATTCACGGACCATGTCCTCTTCCAGGGCGTCCGGCGCGTCTGCTTCTGCTGGCCCTTCTGTCCCGGCGGCACGCCCGGCCGTACGTTGCCGCAGCCCCTGGCGGATGCTCCAGCCCATGATGCCGGCAAACACCAGCAGCAACAGCAGGGCATCCAGGCGGGAGAGCCGGCCGTCCCAGAGCAGCAGCACGGAGAGGAGGGTTACCCCGGTCAGGATGGGCAATTCCTTGCGCAATACCTGGGAGTGCACGGCAATGGGACTGAGCATGGCCGAGACGCCCACGATGCAGGCGATGTTGGTGATGTTGGAGCCGTAGGCGTTGCCCAGGGCAATGCCCGGCGCCCCCTGCAGGGATGCCAGGGCGGAGACGACCATCTCCGGCGCAGAGGTGCCGAACCCCACCACCACCATGCCGATGAGCAGGGGCGGCATGCCAAAATAGTGGGCCGTGGCGGCGGAGCCCTCCACGAATCGATCCGCGCTCCAGACCAGCAGCGCCAGGCCGCACACCATCGCCAGTAACGCCAAAATCATGGGGGGAACACTCCGGAATCGTCGGCGGAAGAAACAACAGGGAGTCCACGGGACCCGTGCTCCCTCGCACGGCCTTGCGCGTTTGTCAAAGCCTGCCGTGTGCAACGAGCGACGGCGGACAGGGCCACACACCCTGCCCGCCGTCTGTTGTGACGCTGCGGCAAGCGATAACACGCGCAACATCAGTAGATCATTTCCTCTTCCTTGATCTGGAAGCTGAACTTCTTGAACACCCACGCCTGGTACAGGATGACGGCCGGCACCATCACCAGGGCCACACCCAGCATGATCTGCAGGGTCAGGGGACTGGAGGCGCCGTTGTGGATGGTCACGGAGTGCTCGGGACCAATGGAAGAAGGCAGCAACGCGGGGAAGATCCCGGCCACGCCAAAGGCCGTGGTGCCGAAGATGGTGGCCGCGGAGAAGAACCAGCTCCGCCACAGGTGGCGTTTGCCCAGGGCCACGCGGGTGAGCACCAGCCCGGCCACGGGAATCATGGGAATGAACAGCAGGAACGGATACTTCAGGTAATTGGCGTACAGGTCCGTGGCCAGGGCCGAGGCGCCCAGGAAGACCACCGCCAGCAGCACCAGGGCCGGCCAGATTTCCTCTGCGGCGCGGATGGCGCGCTGCCGCATTTCCGTGGGGGACTTGATGGCCAGCCACACGGCGCCATGGTAGCAGAAGGCCGTCACGAACAGCAGGCCGCCAGCCAGGGCGTAGGGGTTCAGCAGGCCGAAGAAGCTGCCCTGGCTCACGCCGTTTTCCAGGGGCAGGCCCATGAAGATGTTCGAGAATGCCACGCCCAGGAGCAGGGCCGGCAGGAAGCTGCCCAGCACGTGGCAGACGTCCATGAACTTCTTCATGGCAGGGCTTTCGCTCAGGTGGCGGAACTCGAAGGTTACGCCGCGGAAGATGAGGGCAAAGAGCAGCAGATACAGCGGGGTGTAGAGCTGGGAGAACATCACTGCATACACTTCGGGGAAGGCGGCGAAGGTCACGCCGCCAGCGGTGATGAGCCAGACTTCGTTGCCGTCCCAGAAGGGTCCCTGGGCATTGTACATGATGCGCCTGTCCGTCTCGTTCTTGGCCAGGAAAGGCATGAGGGTGCCTATGCCAAAGTCAAAGCCGTCCAGGACAAAGTACATGGCCCACAGAACGCCCCAGAGGATGAACCAAATGGTCTCCAACATGGCAATCTCTCCTTAGGCGGCTTTGGGTTCGGAGGTGCTGGCCTTTTCCGGCCCCTTCACCGCATACTTGCGCAGCAGGAAGAAGTCGATGAGCCCGAGCAGGGTGTACACCACGAAAAACGCTCCCAGGGACACAGCCACTTGCATACCGCTCACGCCTATGGAATGCGCGTCCTCGGTGCGCATGAGTCCCCAGACAATCCAGGGCTGCCGGCCGATTTCCGCCACGGCCCAGCCGAATTCAAGGGCTAGGTACGGCAAGGGGATGGCATACACCAGCACCCGCAAGAGGCGCCGTTTGGTCTCGATCTTGTTGCGCCACACCCAGGCCATGGCCGCCAGGACGATGAACAGGGTGCCCAGGCCCACCATGGCCCGGAAGCTCAGGAACGTCAGGGTCACGGGCGGACGGTCCTGCTTGGGCCATTCCTTCAGCCCCTTCACTTCCGCCATGGGATCATTGAAGGCCAGGATGGAGAGCACATAGGGAATTTTGAGGAACTCCACCAAGTTGCGCTCGTTGGCTTCGTCCGGGATCACCAGCAGGGACATGCCAGCCGGCTTTTCCGTCTCCCACAGGGATTCCATGGCCGCCAGCTTGGTGGGCTGCAGCCGGGCCACCTGATTGCCGTGGTGGTGCCCCTGCGCGGCCACCAGCACCGAGAAGATGATGGCGAAGGCCGCCCCAAACTTGAAGGACCGTTTGAAGAAGTCCACTTCGTTGTTACGCAGCAGATGCCAGGCGGAAATGCCCATCACGAAGAAGCCGGCGAGCATCCACGACCCGGAGACGGTGTGGAAGAACTGGCTCCAGCCAAAACCGTTGGTGACCACTTTGAAGAAGCTGTCCAGCTCGGCGCGGCCGTTGCGGATGACATACCCCACGGGATTCTGCATGAAGCCGTTGGCCAGCAGAATCCAGATGGCCGAGAGGTTGGTGGCCACGGCCACAATCCAGATGGCCGTGTTGTGCATCACCTTGGAGAGCCGGTCCCAGCCAAAGATCCAGACCGCGAGGAAGGTGGACTCTAGGAAGAAAGCCACCGTGGCTTCCACGGCCAGGAGCGACCCGAAGATATCCCCCACAAAGGAGGAATACCGGGCCCAGTTGGTGCCGAACTGGAATTCCAGGGTAATGCCGGTCACCACGCCCAGGGCGAAGTTGATGATAAACAGCCGGCCCCAGAACTTGGCCATGCGTTTATAGGTTTCATCGCCGGTGCGGACGTATTTTGTCTCCATCATGGCGACCATGACCGAGAGCCCCAGCGTGAGCGGGACAAACAGAAAGTGGAAAAAAGACGCAACGGCAAATTGCCATCGCGACAGCAACAAGGCGTCCATAGAACACTCCTTGCGTACCCTTACAGGTCAATCAGGTTGTTATGTCCATCGGACGTCCCGCGCCCGAGTTGGTTGCCCAGAGGAAAACCCTTCATGAAAGAAAGCTGACATTTTTTTAACGGAGAACAGAAAAAATGCAACAACCTGGGGCAAGTTGTGTGGTCTTTTTCTGGCCGATCCCGCGCCTGGTCCCGCAACTGACTCATATTCCTGGGCAACAATCTTTCACCCCCGCCTGGGCCACCCCCGGGGGGCCGAGGCCCGGCTTCGCCGTTGTCCTCCTGGGCCAAAGAGGCTAGAGTGGGGGATGGTACTTGCTGAAAAGGAGAGTCGCATGGTCCGTCGCGCGTCTGTTGTCCTGGTGCTCTGCGCCGTTCTGGGCCTGCTCGGGGGCCTGTCCGGAGGCCTGTTCTGGTGCTGGCCCACCGCCGTTCATGCCCAGCATCTGCTGCCTGCGGACGGGTTCAACAAGATCCCCTGGGGCGCCCGGTTGGACCACATGGAGGGATTTCTGCCCCTGGCCAGCCAGGACTCCCTGACCATCTATGCCCAGGACCGCAACGAATACGTCTTTGGCGGCTTCGGTGTGGTAAAGATCTACTACGCCGCCAACCATGGCGTGTTTTTTGCCGCCTACATGCGCATGCGCAACGAGGAGATGTACCGCCAGGTCCTCAACAGCCTGCGCCTGGAACTGGGCCCGCCGGAACGCCAGGCCGACACCAGCCTGGAGACCTCCCGCTGGACCCGCGGCAACATCCTGGCCATCCTGCAGCATAGTAAAATCAACAATGATTCCCGCCTGTGCTACGTCTCCCAGGTCCATGCCGATGCAACAGTCCTGACCAAAGCCGACGCCCTCTTCGGCACCCTCAATACCACCACCATGGAACGCGACACCTGGGTCAACCCCAAAACCTTTGACCTGGACCTCTTCATTAAGAAATAAACCCACATGCCCCTGCGTTGGAAACTCCTCATCCTTCTGCTGCTCTTCGCCGCCGCCCCCATGGTGGGTGGCCGCATATACAATGCCAAGGCCTTTCAGGACATGCGGCAAGACCTGGTGCGCCAGACCAACGCCACCCTGGTGGAGCGCGCCCGCCAGGCCGTGGCCATGCAGGTGCTGGATCATGCCCGCCACATTCGCCTGCAGGAAGAACTGCTGGAGCTGGCCGTGCAGATGCAGGCCGCCGGCCTGGCCTGGGATCAGGACCCCGCACGCAGCGGTGCCGCCTCGCGCCCCCGCCGGCACTATGGCCCGGGGGGCATGCTCTTCAAGCCGGAAATGCTGGGCCCGCGCCAGGAAAACGCCACTTTCTCCGCGCCGCCGGAGGCCGTGTTCGAAGCCGTGGCCGCCCGCTTCGGACATCGTCTGCTCTGGCAGGCAGCCCGTCTGCCCGAGGCGCCCTTCACGGTGTATCCGCCGCCCGCCTCCCGGCACGATGCCGTCACCTTGTCCCGCCTGCTGGAAACCCTGCCCCAGAGCGACCAGCCATTCTGGTCCGATCCCTTCATCGATCCCCTTTCCGGCCAACTGGCTCTGGCCGTGTCCATGGGCAACGCCACCAGCGGCTTTGCCGTGTGCGCCGTGGCCGCCCACACGTTGCTGCACGGGGGTGGGCATCTGGACAACCTCTCCCCGCGGCTGGAAACCATGCTCGTGCGGCCCACCCCCGGCGGCAGCGGCCTGGATGCCCTGGCCGTGCAGGAACGGCCGCAGTCCGAAAACCACGGAGCCCCCTCTGTGGACTGGCGGCAAGGCAAGACCGTCATCGCCGGCGGAGAACGCATGCTGGCCGACCTGCAGGCCGGACGCGCCGGTTCAGCCATCCTGAAACGCGAGGATGTCTCCAACGGGCCGATCCTGCTCTGGGCCTATGCCCCCCTGGGCCGCGACCGTCTTTCCCTGCTGGCCTGCCTGCCCCTGGATGATGTGACCGCGGAAACCGTGTCCATGCAATCCTTCATCGACCGCCGCCTGGACGCCCTGCGCGCCTTCAGCACCAGTTCCTTCGCGGTGCTGATGGTCCTGGCCTTTTGCTGCTCCCTGCTGGTTTCCCGGCGCATGCACCAGCGTGTGGTGCGGCTGCTGCACGGCTTTGCCCAGGTGGCGCGAGGCGATTTCACCGTGCGCGTGGACCACAGCTCCCGGGACGAATTGGGGCAGCTGGCCCGGTCCTTCAACGCCATGGTCCCGGCCCTGGAGGAACGCTTTCGCATCATGGAAGCCCTGGATCTGGCCCACGCCATGCAACAGCGCCTCCTGCCCCAGGCGCCGCCGGACATCCCAGGTCTGGAACTGGCCGGCGCCTGCCTATACTGCGAAGCCACGGGCGGCGATTTTTACGACTTCCTCACCCCCTCGGCCCGGGCCGTGGATGTGGTGGTGGGCGACGTGACCGGCCATGGCCTGTCGGCAGCTCTGCTCATGGCCACCACCCGCGCCAGCCTGCGCCAGCGCGCGGCCCTGCGCTCGGTCTGTTGCGGTGAGGTCCGGCTGGCCTGCAACATCAACGACGTCAACCGCCAGCTTTGCCGCGACTTGGCCCTCACCGGCAATTTCGTCACCCTGGCCTGCCTGCGCGTCATCCCCCGCACCGGCGAAATGACCTGGATTCGCGCCGGGCACGACCCGGCCATGCTCTTCAACCCCGCGGACCACTCTTTCCTGGAGCTCGGCGGGGCAGGCATTCCCCTGGGGGTGGAGGAACAGTGGCGCTACGAAGAGCACACGCGCACCCTGCCGGCGGATCAGATCCTGGTCATCGGCACCGACGGCATCTGGGAAGCCCAGAACCCCGCCGGGGAACGCTACGGCAAGGCCCGTTTCCGCGCCGCCCTGCAGCGCCTGGCCACCGCTGCCCCACCAGAGACGCCCCTGCAGACCATCCTGGACGGCCTGTTGGATGATCTGGCCGCCTTCCGCCAGCACGCTCCCCAGGAAGATGACGTGACCCTGGTGCTCCTGCGCCGCCGGGCCCTGGCCACCCTCCCCGACGATGCCCTTGACGTGGCGGCCGACCATGACAATGCTGACGACGAAGACGCCGCCTGCACGGCCAATTTTTCCAAAGGATCTCCCCCTTGATGCCCCCTGTGAACAGAACCCTCCAGGCCCTTGCCCAAGAGGATATCGGCGCCGTACACTCCCTCGCCCCCCTGGCCAACTACTGCACCTGGCGCATGGGCGGCCCCGCCGACCTCCTGGTGGAGCCCGCTTCCGCCGCGCAACTGGCCCGTGTGCTGCAACGGTGCCATGCCCAGGGCCTGCCCTGCGTGGTCATCGGCGAAGGATCCAACCTGCTGTTTGACGATGCCGGCGTGCGCGGCGTGGTGGTGCGCCTGGGGCCGGCCTTTGCGTCCCTGCACATTGCCGGCACCCGCATCACTGCCGACGCCGGCGTGCACGTGGCCGATCTGGCCTGGGCCGCCCAGCGGGCCGGCCTGGCCGGCCTGGAACACGCCGTGGGCATCCCCGGCACCCTGGGCGGACTGGTGGCCATGAACGGCGGCAGCCGCCGCCAGGCCATCGGCGACGTCATCGTCCGCGTCTTGGCCGTGGACCGGGCCGGGGCCATGCTGGAGTTTTCCTGCGCCGCCTGCGGCTTCGGCTACCGCACCAGCGTATTCCAGCACAACGACTGCATTGTGGTGGGGGCGGAACTGGACCTGCCCCGGGGCGATCCCGCCGCCATCAAGGCTGCCATGGAGGCGGACCTGGCCGAACGCGACGCCAAATTCCCCCTGGAACTGCCCAGTTGCGGGTCCGTGTTCAAAAATTCCGACGCCATGTACGCCGCCTTCGGCCCCCCCGGAAAGGTCATCGAAGATACCCAGCTCAAGGGCCTGACCGTGGGACAGTGCCAAGTCTCACACAAACATGCGAATTTTTTCGTAAATCTCGGCGGGGCCACGGCGGCGGACATGCTGGCCCTCATCGGGCAGGTGCGCGCCCGGGTGCTGGCGCGCACGGGCATGGCCATGGAGTGTGAGGTGCGGTACGTCTCGCCCCAGGGCGCCATCATGCCGGCGCATGAAGCGGCGGCGCGGCCGTAGGGCGAATTTCGTTTGAAAAAAATCTGTGCGAGGGGGGACACCGCATGAAACGTGCTCCCCCCTCATACTTTTTTTCAAGGGGCTTCTGCCGTAGCGGCTTGCTGCGTCATCGCCCCGCCCCTGGCTTCCCGGCGCCCGGCCGCCACAGGCAGGCCAGGGGGAACCGCAGCCGCACCGTGGTGCCGGCGGTTTCGGACGTCTCCATGCGGATGCTGCCGCCGTGGGCCTCGGCGATGCGACGGGCGGAGTACGTGCCCAGGCCCGTGCCGCCGCGCTTGCCGTGGGTGACGTACTTGTCAAAGAAGACCTCGCGGATGGCCTCGGGCACGGCGCCGGCGTTGTGAATGGCGATGTCATAGCCCATGGCTTCCCTGCCCGAATCCACCAGCACGTCCACCGTCACCGTGCCCCCGGGAGGCGAGGCCTCCAGGGCGTTGAGCAACAGATTGAACAACATGGTGGCGTACAGGTGCGGCATACAGGCCAGGGACAGGGAGGCGCTGCCGTCGTCGGGACGCCCGTGCAGCAGGATGCGGATATCCAGGCCGCGGCCCTGGAACTGCCCCAGCAATTCCTCGCGCAGGGAATGCAGGATCTGAAAGAGATCGCACGGCTGGGGGGAATAATGAAAGTCCCCGCGCTCCATGTGATAGAGGTCCGTGGAGCTGTTGATCATGTCCAGCAACCGTTTGGAGGCCGAACTGACGATCTCCCAGGTGGGCTGCTGTGACTCCGAAAGGCTCACATCACCGGCGTAGAGCCGGCTCAGGCTGTGGATGGCGGCGATGGGCCCGCGCAGGTCGTGGTAGAGGATGCGGTCCACTTCTTCCTTGAGGGCTTCCAACTCCTTGCGCTGGGAAATGTCCTGCAGCACCCAGATCTCCCCGGCATCGGGCGTGGTCGGATCAATGCATCGGCTTGAAATACTGACCCATTTGAGGGTACCCGACGCGCTGCGCACCTGCCGTTCCCCGGGCTGGGCTGCCGTGGAAGCGCTGATCACCGCGGGGGTCAGAAAATCCTCTATGCGCTTCCCCTGCAGCATGCCGGGCTCCTGCTCCAGCAGACGGCCCAGGGCCTCGTTGGCCTCCTGCATGGTGCCCTGACAGTCCAACAGGGCAATGCCCACGGCGTTGTTGTGAAACAGGGCATGGTAGTGGGCCAGGCTTTCGGCCATGCGCCGGGAGGCTGCCTTGCGCTCCTCCACCTCGCGATGTAGCTCGGTCAGGGCCTGCTCCAACTCCGCGGTGCGCTCTTGCACCACGCTGGTCAGGGAATGCTTGGCCTCCAACAGGGCCTGCCGGGTGCGGCGTTCCTCGGTGACGTCCTGCAGGGCGCACAGCCAGACCGTGTCCCCTGACAGGGCCACGGCGGTCGGGGAGATACGCAGGGTCATGCGGCGGACTTCCAACCGCCCCAGGAAATGCCGGCCGTTGTGGGCGCGGAACTCTACCTCTCCCCGCATGGGGGTGTTCTGGTCCCACGGCGTGGCAAACAGCTCATGAAACCCATACAGGAATGGCGGCCGGACAAACTGGCTGAGCCGTTGGCCCACCAGCACCCCCTTGGGCAGGCAAAAGCAGTCGCAGGCCAGGGCGTTGGCCTCCCGAACCACGGTGTCGTGCTCCAGCACCAAATAACCCACGGGGGCCATGGTGAAGAGATCGTGCAGGAATTGTTTGTTCTCTTCCAGGGCCAAGCGGGCGTCATGCAGCTCCTGGTTTTGCAGTTCCAGTTCCACCTGATGCACGGACAGTTCCTGCAGCAGCGCTTCCGGAGACATGTGCCCCACCTGCTCCGGATTCAGCGGGTGGGAGCGCAGCAGCTCCTGGGCCAGCTGGCGCAGCAGGTCGCGCCTGTCCCGGGTCAAGGGGCGGGGGATGCTGTTGATGATGCTGGCTGGCATGGCGTTCCTCGCGGCGTCGGGTTGGGGTGATGCGCGTTCAACGCGGCGGCTCAAAACAAGTCGGGGCCGCGGGCAGGCGCACCATGGCGCGCAGACCTCCTTGGGGTCTGTTCTCCAGGGCCAGGGTGCCTCCAAGGAGACGCGCCAGTCGGCAGGCCATGGCCAGACCGGCCCCCAGCCCGCCGTGGGTGCGGGTAAGGCTGTCATCCCCCTGGACAAACAGGTCGCAGGCCTGCCCGAGCTGAGAGGAGGGGATGCCGGGCCCGGTGTCGTCGATGATGAACATCCATTCGTCCTGAGTCTGACGACACCACGCGCGCACGTGGGGGTGCATCCCGGCTTCCTGAGTTGCCGGCGTAAACTTGATGGCGTTGCTCAGGAGGGCCAGCAGGATCTGCTTGAGGCGGGCGGCGTCGGTCTTGATGCAGGCCGATGCGTGCCGGTGGTCGTCCACATGCGCCGCCCACTCCAGGCGCAGGCCCTTGGCCAGGGCCACGGGGGCCACGCTCTGACAGACGGCGTCCAGCACGGCCATGGGGGCCACCTCCTCCAGGTGCACCCGCAGGGCATCCACCTCCATGGCCGCCAGGTCCAGCAAATCCTGGAACAATTCCACCAGGCCGGCCACCCCGCTGCGCGCCATGCGCACCAGCTCCCGGTCCTGGGGATCCCCGACGGTGCCGAGGAGAATCTCCGTCAGGGACATGAGCCCGTGCAAGGGAGTGCGCAGTTCATGGCTCATGTTGCGCAGGAAGGCGGTTTTGGCCCGCTGGGCGGCCTCGGCCTGCTGGCGGGCGGCTTCATACTGGTCCAGCAGGGTCAGCAACTGGCGGTTGCTTTCTTCCAGTTCCGCGGCCCGCTGGCGCAACTGGTCATCTAGGGACAGATTTTCCGAACGCAGGGCCTCCCGCAGGGCCACGGTGTCGCTGATGTCCTGAAAGGTGCAGACGGCGCGGGGCGGGACGCCTGCCTCCTGGTCCAGCATCGAACAATCCATGCGAGCGTGGAAGCGCAGGCCCCCCAGCCGGCGCAACACCAATTCGCACGGCGCTGTCGGGCGGGCCTCCAGGGTGCAGCCTAGCAGTTCCTGGAAGGCGAAGAGGGAGTCTGAATCCAGAAACACGCCGAATCGCTGCCCTTCCAGATGGAGGCGATCCAGCCCCAGGAGCAGGGAGGCCGTGCGGTTGGCGCGTTGAATGACGCCATTGCCATCCAGCAGCATGATGCCCGTGGGGGAGGTGGCCAGGAGGGCGTCTGAGAGCCGCCGGGCGGCCTCCAGCTCCTGCTGGGCCTGGCGCAACTCCTCGTTCTGCATCTCCAACTCCACCTGATAGATGGAGAGTTCGTGCATGAGGGTGCGCAGGTCTCCGGCTTCTTCCTGGCGAGACGCAGCCTCCATGCTGGCCAGGGCCTCTTCGGCACGCCGGCGCAGGGTGTCGAAGCGGTCGCCGGCGCCGGCGTTCAGAGCGTGGGCGAGGCGGGCGGATGATCCTTCTGCGTGCATGCAGGCCCTCCAGCCAGGGTGAAATAAAAGGTGCTGCCTTGGCCCGGGATGGAATCCACCCACAGACGGCCCCCATGGCGGGCGACAATTTTTTGCGCAATGGCCAGCCCGGCGCCGCTGCCGCCGCCGAACGCCTCCCGGGAGTGCAGGCGCTTGAAGAGCATGAAGATCTGCTCCTGGTGCGCCCTGGGAATGCCAAGGCCATTATCCTTGACATAATATACCACGGGGGAGGCATGGACAACGCCTATTTCCACCTGACAGGAGTCCTTGTCATTATAACGCAGGGCGTTACCAATGAGAATCTGCCACAGTTCGGCCACCAGCGTCTCGTCGCAGACGGCGTCGGGCAGGCATTCGGGGATGCAGATGTGGGCGCGCCGCTCCGCATGCAGGGCGGCCAGGTTTTCCACGGCCTCCAGGACCAGCCGGCGCATGTCCGCCGGGGCGAGCACCAGCTCCCCGTGCCCGCAGCGGGCCAGGGTCAGCAGGTCCTGCAACTGGCCGTCCATGCGTCTGGCAAGGCGCAAGAGGGTATCCAGGGTGGCGCGGCCCTCGGCGTTAAGGGCTGGTGTGTGCTCCTCTTTCAACAGGGAGACATAGTTGAAGATACCCCGCAAGGGTTCCCGCAGGTGATGGGAGATGACGTGGGCGAGGTCTTCCAGCTCCCGGTTGCGGCTGGCCAGCTCGGCCACGGAGTGCCGGAGCTGGGCCACGGCCAGGGGCAGGGGAGTGATGTCCTGCAGGGAGACGAGGTACCGGGGCGGGGCGTCCGCGTCTTCCGACAGATGGCGGGAAAACGCCGCAATGCACCACACGGCGCGGCCCGAGGCGTGACGCAGGCGCAGCTCCTCCCGGGCGTGGTCCTGGCCGGTGGCCAGGACCGACAACAGCCGGTCCAGCACGCCGGCATCCTCGGCATGGGCCACCTCCTGCAACCGCAGGCCCTGCAGCGCCTCGGCAGTCAGGCCCAGGACCTCACAGCAGGTCCGGTTGCCGCGCAGCACCCTGCCCTCGGCATCCACCAGGGCCAGACACACGCCTTCGTGTTGAAACACCGCCTCGCAGGCAGCTTCCTGGAGGGAGGTATGATGCGACGGCAGCAAGGGGGCCATGGGCGGTGTCCGGACCCTCTCAGGACGTTAGCGGGGGCGGCACCAGCCGGGCCACATGGTCCAGCACGTCCCGCAAATCCAGCGGCTTGAGCAGATAGGCCGTGGCCCCCAGGGCCAGGGCTTTCTCTCGGTAATCGCACCGGTCCATCAAGGTATGAATGATCACGGGCACACCGGCCAGGCGTGGATCAGCCTTGATGTCCTGCAGCAGGGCCATGCCGTCTTCGCCGGGCAGGAAGAGATCCAGCAGGATGAGGGCTGGCCGGGCGTCTCCCAGGGCCGTCCAGCATTGCGGCGCGCCGGTAGCGGTCACCGGGGCGTAGCCACGCGCTGCCAGCAGCCTGGCGAGGACGTCCAGGGTGGCTTCATCATCATCCACCACCAGGACAATGGGAGCATCAGGTGCAGCATTCATAGGGGCTGGGTCCGGGAGTGGCGGCCAATCTCCATCAGTTTGAGCACGGCGCCCTCCACCTGGTTGTCTTCGCCGAGGATGGGATTGCCGCTGATGTTGATATAATACTCCGTGCCGTCAACCACATAGCGGACCACGAATTTGGGCAGGGGGGCGCCGGTTTCCACAATGGTGGCCACGGGGCCGTAGTCTCGCATCAGGGGTCTGCCGTCCAGGTCCGTAAGGCTCAGGCGGCCGGAATGCAGATTAGAGCGCAGCAATGCCCGCTTGTCCAGGCGCATGATGGCTTCCGCTCCCTTGTTGGCATAGGTGATATTTCCCTCCACGTCCACCATGAGCTGGGCTGCCGGGCTGGATTCCAAAATGGTCTCAATGAGCTTTATTTGATTCTTGAGGGTGCGCTCCACTTCCTTCTGGGAGCTGACATCCAGCAGGGTGAGCACCACGCCGTCTATTTCGCTGCGTTCATTGATAAAGGGCAGCATGCGCAGCAGGAAGTGCCGGCCCTCGCCTTCCACTTGGCGTTCCACCACCTCCCCCGAGGTCAGCACGCGGTGGGTTTCGGCCAGATGCAGGTTGATGAGGGGGATGGCCAGGTCCGAAACCGGCCGGCCCACGTCCTGGGTTAGGATGTTCACGGTGCGGGCCATAGCCGGAGTAAACCGGCGGATTCGCAGGGCCTTGTCCAGGAACAGGGTGGCCAGCTCGGTGCTCTCCATAAGGTTCTTGAGGTCCATATTGACTTTGGTGAGCTCGATGTTCTTGGCCTGGTACTCGGCATTGACGGTGTTCAATTCTTCATTAACGGACTGCAATTCCTCGTTGGTGGACTGCAGTTCCTCATTGGCTGCCAGCAGTTCTTCATTGGAAGCCTGCAGTTCTTCGTTGGAGGTCTGCAGTTCTTCAATGGTGGCCTGCAGGTTCTCGCGGGTAAACTGCACTTCCTGTTCAAGGTCCTGGATGCGCTGGGCGTAGAGGGCGTCGCTTTCCGCCGTGGTCAGGGGGCGCAGGCTGGCTTCGTCGGCATGGCGGGCGGTTTCTGCCAGTTGCACCAGAAAATACTTGCCCCCGGCTTTGTTGGCCTGCAGCCAGTCCACGCGCACATCCACCAGGCGCACCTCGCTATTGGACTTGACGCGCACCCCCTGGTACTCGCAGGGCTTGAGTTCCTTGCGTACGTTGTGCAAGGCCGAGGACACCGCCAGCGACAACGCCCGCGGCCGCATGCCCAGAAGGTCCAGGTGCACGGTGCCCACGAAAAAAAAAAAAAAATCCTTGGGGCGTCCGAAGG
>JAIWOE010000270.1 GCA_020217165.1 Desulfovibrio sp.
TGTTCCTGTGGGTGGAGCTGCCCGAGGGCATGTCTTCGGAACGGCTGTTCCAGATGGCCATTGCCCGCAAGGTGGCCTTTGTGCCCGGGCATCCCTTCTATGTGGACGGCACGGCCAATGCCCTGCGGCTCAACTTCTCCAACTCCACGCCGGAGCGCATTCAGGAAGGCATCCGCCGCCTGGGGGACTGCCTGAAGGAGTTGCTGGCCGCGCGTTGAGGCCCTGCGCCAGGGAGTGCTCCTGCAAGCGGGAAGACGTTGTCATGTGCTGCGTCTTCCCGCATCGTGCGTATGGAGCCGGCCAACTGGCGGGCGCATTGGAACGATTTCTGCATTCTTACATGCGGGGGCAGATTTTTCACCCGTATGTCATTGCCGCAGGAGATCGTCATGCGCAGAGTATCCCACAGCATGCTTGAGTACTCGTTGTCCTGTTACCTGGGCAACGAAACGTCGGGGTCCACCCAGTTCGACAACCTGGCCACCCAGCTGGCCGCCAAGAAGTACATCAAGGATCAGGACACCAACAAGGACGGCGTCTTGTCGCAAGACGAGGTCTCCCTGTCCGAAGAAGCCATGGCCAAGCTGGATACGGACAAGGATGGCAAGCTCTCCGAAGACGAGCTCAAGGCTGGCCTGTCTGGCTACGAGGGCGAAATTTACAACTATCTGGCCAAGACCGACGCGCGGTGGGCCAAGATCAGCCAGCTGTCGTCCATGCTCAGGAAGGTATAGCCCGAACGCCTTGGAGTCAGGAGCCGATGATCAGCCGGGAATTGCGCCCCAGTGCAGCCTTGACGGCCATGGCCACCCCCAGGCTCACAACCAGGGCCAGGGCAAAGAAGGTGGCGGATTCCAGGTACGGGTCGCTGATGAAGTAGTCCTCGGGCGTATACGTGACCAGGAAGTAGCGCAGGATATCATCCACATAGACATGGATGAAGTAGATAGCAAAGCTGAAATCCGCCAGGGTACCCAGGAAATCCAGCCGCGCTTGCTGCAGGCGCTGCAGCAGGCGGATGCACAGCAGCAACAGCAGCATCTTCTGCACGTAAAACAGGCCGGAAAAGATGTAATAGTTGTACAGGTGGTTGGACTGGGCCGTCAGGGTGTGATGCCCGTATATGGCGGCCGTGCAGGCCAGGAATCCGTACGCAAGCTGCCGGGCGTGACGCTCGACCCACCCCAGGAACTGCTCGTGCTGCCGCCTGAAGGCCATGCCAAACACGTAGATGGGGAAGAAATAAAAGAACATGTTGAAGTGAAAGCTTGCCCCGGATCGCGGAAAACAGAAGGGCAATAGCAAAAGCCCCAACGACATGGGCACAAACAGCCGGCCGGGAATGCGCAATAGCAACGGGCTGGCCGCAAATACCAGCATGATGAACGGGATGTACCAGTATTGGAACGATGCCGTACCCAGAGCCAGCATTTTCAAAAACTGCGACAGCCCCGCTGCAGACGGCCAGGAAAACGCCCCCGTACGCAGGTAGGCCAATAGTTCCCCCACCAGAAGCCCCACCAGGGACATCACCACATAGGGGCAGGCCACGTACATCAGTTTTTTGGTGAAGAATGTGCGCGCGTTGAACCGATCCGACAGGTGCTGGAATAGAAATCCGGAAATGAAGACGAAAAAGATGGTGCTGTTGTGGAACACCAGCTCCCGCAGCCAGTCGATGGGCAGGGCAAAGGTGTTTTCCCGCGGCGAGGTGCTGGGCCACAAGGTGTGCACGGCCACGATGAACACGATGGCCAGCCCCCGGAAATAGTGAATGTAGGTCACGCGCGCGCGCGTGCTCGATGGTGCGGTCTGTGCTTCCATTTTCCGGCGTCCTCGCGGTGTGCAGCGGTCGCTGGCCCGCCATCCGAACTGCATGGGAGAATTGTCCTTTTTCCCCAGGCCCGCCGGTGCGGCAAGTGAACAATTTGTCACCTGTTGGTCACACATGCGCAGGCAGGGGCCGAGGAGGCCCGCCCTTCAGGAAGCGAGTCTCCCCAGCCCTGCGTCTAGTGCAGTGAGGTCACTGCCACCTGGCCATGAAGCCGGCGGCGTCTCCCCCTTGTTTGATGTGGCGGATGAGGGCGCTGCCGAAGATGGCTGCGTCTGCTGGCAGATTCTTCAATTGCTCCGGCCGGCTGATGCCGAATCCCAGGGCCACGGGCACGGGGAACAGGCTGCGGGCCACGGCCAGCTGGGCCTTGACCGGCTCGGGCAGGGTGTCGCGTTCGCCGGTTACGCCCATGACGCTCACGAGATACACGAAGCCGCGGGCGTTGCGGGCGTAAAGCTGCATGCGCTCGGGGCTGGTGTTGAGGCCGATGAGGGGGATGAGGTCCACCCCGGCGGCGGAGAGGGCCTCCAGGAACGGCCCGCGCTCCTCATACGGCAGGTCGGGGATGATGATCCCGGCCACGCCGGCCGAGGCGGCGTCCGCAGCCAGGGCTTGCAGGCCGTATTGCAGGAAGGGGTTGGCATAGCCCATGAGCACCAGGGGCGCCTTGGGGGCTGTGCCGGCCGCGGCGCGGGCCTTGAGTTCGGTCATGATCCAGGCCAGGGTCACGCCGGCGTCCAGGCATTCCAGAGAGGCGGCCTCCACCACGGGGCCATCGGCCACGGGATCGGAGAAGGGCACGCCGATTTCAATGACATCTGCACCGTGGGCGTCCAGGGCGGCCAGCTCGGTCCAGAAGCGGTCCTTGTTCGGATAGCCGGCAGGGAGGAAGGGAATCAACGCGGGACGACCATGGGCCGTGGCGGCGCGGATGGCCGCTTCGAGTTTCGAGGGGGCGTTCATGCCTGCTTCCTTTGCGTTTCCTGGAGTTCCTGGATGATGCCCAAGTCCTTGTCCCCGCGGCCGGAAAGGGTCACGACCACGTGGCAGCCCTTTGGCAGGGTGGCGCTGTTCTCCAGCACCCAGGCCACGGCATGGGCGCTTTCCAGGGCAGGGATGATGCCCTCGGCGCGGCACAGGGTATTGAAGGCCGCCATGGCCTGCATGTCGTTCACGCACTCATAGCGGGCGCGCCCGGTGGCATGCAGCCAGGCATGCTCGGGGCCCACGCCGGGATAATCCAGCCCAGGCGCCATGGAATGGGAGGGCATAATCTGCCCGTCCTCGGTTTGCAGCAGTTTGGTGCGGGTGCCGTGGAGCACGCCGTCGCTGCCCTGGGTCAGGGTGGCGGAATGGTAGCAGCCGGGCTCGCCGGTACCGGCGGCTTCCACCCCCACCAGCTGGACACCTTCATCCTCAATGAATGGGTAAAAGGTGCCCATGGCGTTGGAGCCGCCGCCACAGCAGGCCACCACATAATCCGGCAGACGGCCGATTTTGGCGCGGAACTGGGTGCGCATTTCGTCCCCGATGCAACGCTGGAAATCCCGCACGATGATGGGGAAGGGATGCGGACCGACCACGGAGCCGATGCAGTAGTGCGTGGTGGCCTGTTCGGCGATCCAGTACCTGAGGGCGGCGTTGATGGCGTCCTTGAGGGTCTGGGTGCCGGATTGCACAGGATGCACCGTGGCGCCCAGCAGTTCCATACGCCGAACGTTGTGGGCCTGGCGCACCACGTCGGTGGCGCCCATGAACACCAGGCACTTCAAGCCCAGCATGGCGGCCGCGGTGGCGGTGGCCACGCCGTGCTGGCCGGCGCCGGTTTCGGCCATGAGCACGGGTTTGCCCATGTGCTTGGTGAGCAGGGCCTGGCCCATGGTGTTGTTGATTTTGTGGGCGCCGGTATGGGCCAGGTCCTCGCGCTTGAGCCACAGGTTGAACCCAAGCTCTTTGGAAAGGGTTCTGCACAGATAGATGGAGGTGGGCCGGCCGACGTAATCGGTCAGCAGTTCGGCCAGCTCTGCCTGGAACGCCGGCGTGGCGGCGATGGTGGCGTATGCCTCCTCAAGCTCCTTGAGAGGCGGCATGAGCAGTTCGGGCACGAACTGGCCGCCAAATTCGCCGAACCAGCCGGCGCGCAGGGGGGCGGAAGTGGTCATGACAATACCTTTTACTGAAGGGAATCAGGGTGTTTTAGTGGGGGCCGGCGCGCAGAGGGCCTCGCGTGCGGCGGCCAGCTTGGCGGGATCCTTGATGCCGGGGGCGGATTCCACCCCCGAATTGAGATCCACGCCGTCGGGGTTGCAGGCATCCACAGCCTGGCGCACGTTTTCCGGAGTGAGTCCCCCGGCCAGGAACCAGCTGTGCGGCACCTTGAGTCGTCCCAGGGCGGCCC
>JAIWOE010000271.1 GCA_020217165.1 Desulfovibrio sp.
TCCATGTCACCCACAAAATTGACGCCGGTTTCCATGACCCAGAAGGCTTCCTCGCCCGTGGCAGCCAGCATTGAGCTTGGCAACCCAATATGATTGTTCAGATTTTTATGATTCTTGGCCACCGGGCCCAGGCCTGCCAGCAGGTGCGCCAGCAACTCCTTGACCGTGGTCTTGCCAGCGGAACCGGTGATGCCCACCACCTTGCCGCGGCACTGGCGGCGGTGTTCCAGGGCCAGCCGCCCCAGGGCCGGCACCACGGCATCCACTCGCAAGAGGGGCAACGGGGCATGGGGGATGTCCCGTTCCACCACGGCGGCCAGGGCGCCCTTGGCGGCCACCTCGGCAAGAAAATCATGCCCGTCAAAGCGTGCACCAGGGATGCAGAAGAACAACGCTTCTGCCTCCACGGTGCGACTATCCGTGGAAATACACACGGGCACGCGGCCCTCGGCCTCGCACGAGGGCAGGGTCGCCTGCATGGCGGCGGCCATCTGGCGCAGGGTCATGCGCATGGCGGCACGCTCCCCAGCACGTCGCGGACCACCTGCTGATCGCTGAAGGGAAATTTGGTCTCCCCGATAATCTGATAATCCTCGTGTCCCTTGCCGGCGATGATGCAGATATCGGCCTCGTCCATGCGCTCCAGGGCCGCGGCGATGGCCTGACGGCGGTCGGCCAGGCGCAGCACGTCCTTGCAGTTTCGCAGCCCGGGCATGACGTCGTCCATGATGGCCTCGGGGTTTTCCCGTCGGGGATTGTCCGAGGTCAGCACGGCCACATCGGCATAGCGGCAGACGGCCCGGCCCATGAGAGGGCGCTTGCCGCGGTCGCGATTGCCGCCACAGCCGAACACCACCACCAGCCGCCCGCGGCGCAGCATGTCCAGGGCCTTGAGCACATTCTCCAGGGCATCCGGGGTATGGGCGTAGTCCACGAACACATGCCGTCCCCGGGCGTTAGGCACGCGCTCCAGCCGGCCGCAGACACCGGCAAAGGTTTCCAGGGCCTGAAGATCCTCCACCGCCAGCCCGCATTGCAGGGCCGTGGCCATGGCCGCCAGGAGATTGGAGGCATTGTGCCCGCCCACCATGGGGCTGCGCAAGGTCCAGTGGCGGCCGCCGAAGGTGCATTCCAGGATTAATCCGTTGATACTGTGCTCCAGGATACGACCCTGCAGCAGCCGATGTTCCGGCAATTCCACCAGCGGATGCAAGCCAAACCCCACACTCTGGGGCAGCCGGGACAGCAGACGCGCACCGTACGCGTCATCGGCATTGAGGGCCACGGCCTTGTCCAGGCGGGGGGTGTCCAGGAAGAGCCGGAATTTGGTCCGGGCGTAGTCTTCCATATCCGCATGATAATCCAGATGATCCTGGGTGATGTTGGTCAGGACGGCGGCATCGAAGGCCAGGCCGGCCACGCGCTGCTGATCCAGGGCATGGGAGGCCACTTCCATGAAGGCGATTTCCACGCCGGCGTCCTGCATCTCCCGCAGCAGGCCATGCAGTTCCAGACAGCCGGGTGTGGTCAGGGTGGCGGGACGTTCCACGCCCGGCCAGCGGTAGGACACCGTCCCCAGCACCCCCACCCGCCGGCCTGCCGCCCGGAACAGGTGCTCCAGCATGGCGCAGATGGAGGTCTTGCCGTTGGTGCCGGTCACGCCCACCAGGGGGAATCCCAGGGCCTGGGTGCCGCAGCGGACGGCGGCCAGCTGCCCCAGCATCGCGCGGGGGTCCGCCACGCGCAGGACGGGAATGGAGGCATCTTCTGGCAGCCGGGCCTGGTCCGAGACCACCAGGCAGGCAGCTCCGGCCGCGGCCACCTGGGCGGCAAAGGTCGCGCCATCCGTGCTGCCTCGCAGGGACGGCAGGGCCACGAACACATCCCCAGCCTGGACCTTGCCAGAATGCGAAGCCAGCCCTGCACCCTGCTGCAGCAGGGCCAGCACGGCATCATATGTGATGGACGATGCGCTCACGAGGCGCCTCCATGTTTGCCAAGCCAAAGCACGCATTTGGCGCGCGCAATATCATCCTTCCCTGCCCAGGGGGATCCCGGAGGCGGCTGCTGGCGGGAAACCACAAGCCCCTGCCCCTTGATTTCCGGCATGACGCCGTACCTGGCAAACCACTCCATGGCCGTGCGCAGGGACGCGCCCCGGAAGTCCGGCACCTGCCCCTCGGCCACGGCCATGGGCTCGCGCTCACGGGGCAGCCGCGGATCCGGCGCAGGGGGAGGCGCCTCCAGGGAGGCTCTGGTCACCGGCAGGCGCACGCTGGGGCCGGAATTGGCCGCCACAGGAATGGGGCCTTCGGCCAGCATGGACAAGGGCAGTTCCTCGCCATCGGCAGCGGCCAGCAGGGTGGACGCCTCGGGCAGGGTCCCCATGGAGGCCATGGTCTTGATGGCGATTTCCCGGAACGCCGGGGCCGAGACCACGCCGCCATAGTGGCTGGTCTGGGGCTCATCCACCACCACGGCAATGAGATATTTTGGGTTTTCCACCGGCAGCACGCCCACAAACACGGCTTCGTATTCTCCGCCGTAGCCGCCGTTGGGGCGGGCCTTCTGGGCTGTGCCGGTCTTGCCAGCCACGGTCACGCCTTCAATGCGCGCCCTGCGGCCGGTGCCGTTTTGCTCCACCACTTCCTGCATCATGGCCAGCACATCCCAGGTGACGCTGGGATCAAACACCCGCACCCCCGGGGATTCCTCCTGCTGAGGAGGGTCCTTGACCAGCTTGAGGGGACGCAGGACCCCGTCGAAGGCCAGGCAGAGATAGGCCTTGGCCAGTTGCGGGATGGTCACCGAGAACCCCTGCCCGAAGGAGGCGGTCACGGTGTCGATTTCCTTCCAGGCGCCGGCGGGGCGCAGGATGCCCGTGGCCTCCCCGGGCAGGCCCAGGCCCACCTTCTGGCCGAATCCCAGCCGGGCGTAATAATCCCGTAGTAGCTGCTTGCCCACCTGCAGGCCCAGTTTGGCCGTGCAGATATTGGAGGAGTAGCGGATGATTTCACTCATGGACAGTTCCCCGTAGGGGTGCGTGTCCCGGATGCTGTTGCGTCCCACACGCCAACTGCCATTTTCGCAGTACATGCGGTCGTTTTTGCTCACCAGCCGCTCCTGCAAGGCAATGGCCATGACCAGGGGCTTGATGGACGAGCCCATCTCCAGGGCGTCAATGGCCATGCCGCTGCGCCAGAGTTTGGATGGCGCATCGCGGAAGGCATTCGGGTTGAAGAAGGGATACTCGGCCCAGGCCAGCACTTCCGCCGTGGGCACATCTATCACGATGGCGCCGCCCCAGCGGGCCTTGCTTTCAGCCACAGCCTTGGCCAGGGCTTCTTGGGCGTGCATCTGCACCGTGGCGTCCAGGGTCAGCCGGACGTCGCCGCCCTTGGTTTCCTGCAGGGGGTCCACGCCGTCATTGTTGATGGCCAGGGGGCGGCCGGCAGCGTCGCGTTGCCAGCTCACGGTGCCCAGCTTGCCGCGCAGAATCTCGTCATAGGCCTGTTCCACGCCGGAAAGGCCCTTGTCGTCCAGGCCCACGAAGCCCAGGAGTTGTCCGGCCAGAATGGTGCTGGGGTACTGACGGCCGTATTCCGGCGTCAAATAGACGCCGGGCACATTGGCCTCGCGCACGGCGGCGGCCAGTCGGTCGTCCACCTGACGGCGCACCCACACAAAGGGCTCCTTGCTGGTGAGCTTGGCATAAGCCTCCTGCCGGGAAATGCGCAGGGCCTTGGCCAGCACCGTGGCCGCCTGGGCAGGATCGCTCACTTCCCCGGGCCGGCAATAGATGGAAGCAAACTCCACGCTCTTGGCCAGCACCAGCCCATGACGGTCGAAAATCTGACCACGGGGGCCAGCCACCTTGAGGGAAGCCAGGTGCTGCCGCCGGGCCATGGCGGCCAGCTTGGGGCCTTCCACGATCTGCAATTGCCCGGCGCGCACCCAGAGCAGGGCCCATAACACGCCGAACACACAGGCCACGATGGTGATCTTAAGTCTGGCAGAAAGCAGGGCGCGGGTTTTGGCCTCCTTGTCCGGGCGTCCGGCCGCACCGGGAGGCCGCGGGGGGACGGTCCGGCTGACGGGGGCTGCGGGGCCGTTGGACCGGGCAGGAGTAGCGGCCAGGGCGCCGGCAGCCCGCCAGAGGGCACCCACGCCACCGGTCACGCCCACGGCCGCACCACGCGCAAGCGAAGACGCCCCGT
>JAIWOE010000272.1 GCA_020217165.1 Desulfovibrio sp.
CTTGCCCTTGGTCACGCCCATGGAAAAGAGGAACAGCAGGGTGAAGTCCGCTGTTTTTTCCACCACCACTCCCCGGGAATCCAGGAAAGCGGCCACGATGCAGGCCGGGATGCCCGCCTGCTCCACGCCCTTGGCCGCGTTGCAGCCGGGGGTGAGCAGGGTAACCTTGATGGGGTCCAGCATGCAGTAGTCGTCTTCCAGCTCGGCAAAGCCGTGCCAGGCCGCACCTGGGGCAAGCACCCAGCAGGCAGGGTCCTCGGCCAGCAGTTCGGCCGGGGCCTCCTGGAAGGCCACGGCCTTGCCCGTGGCCGGGTCCACCACGCTAGCAGGCTCTCGCCGAAAAATTCAAAATAGGCCCGGCCGGCCGGGGATTTGAGAAACGCCGTGCCGCCGCTGTGCCCCGGCGTATGCCAGGAATATTCATATGCCTGGGAAAATTCCACCAGGGCCTTGAACATGGGCGGCAGCACCCCGGCGCGGTACCGCAGGATGGCAGCCACCACCCGCCCGCCGATGAAGCCGGTGGTGTCTTCCAGCATGGCGATGAAGCCGTCGGTGCGGGCCAGGGCCTCGCCGGGGATGGTGCGGGCCGAGGCCTGATCCGTCAGCAGAAAGATGGGCCGGTCCAGGTTCCTGGCGCGCACGGCGTCCAGGACGTCGGTGGCGTGGCCGGCGTCGCCGGCGAGGTCCCAGTCCACCAGGACGCAGTCGATGGCCGGGTTGGCGGCCAGTTCGGCAATGGCGTCCCGGGCGCGCAGGGCCTGCAGCACGCGCACGTCGCGGCGGGTGAGTTCCTGCACCAGTTCGCGGGTGGCGCGGCCCCAGGGGGTGTCTGCCCGCAGTTCGTCATCCACCAGCAATGCCCGCATGGGCAGCCGCCCCAGGGCGGCGGCGTCGGGCAGGGCTTCCTCGCAGCATCGGGCAGCGGCCTGGGCGCTGGCCTGGGGCGAGATGCCGCCAAGGGTGGACAAGGCCGGCTCGGCGGCGATGCTCAGGGCCCCGGCGCCGGCGACACCGATGAACGTGCGGCGTTTCATGCGTTCCCCTTTCGTGTGATGTCGGTCGTGGGCGAGGCGGAGTATGGCGGGGTGTTCCGCACCCCCTGCGTCATCCCCGCACCCGATGGCGGAATGTCTCCCGTGTTATGGATTACCCTTACCCGCCTGGGGGCATCTGTTCAAGGAAGATATGACACGGCAGCGCCTGCCAGGGGAAATTCCCGCAGGGGATGTCAGGACTGCAGCCGGTTTGGCCGATCTGGCCCGTCTAGTCAGTCTGGCTGCTCCTGGAGGGCAAGGACTTCGGCCAACCGGTCGCCGTAGTGCTGACAATGCAGGCGCAGATGGTCGTAATAGTCTGCCACCAGAAATTCCAGGGTCAGGGGGCCGCCGGCGTGGTCCGGCCGTCGCCAGACGTGGCCCAGGGCTGCGGCGGGGGTGGTGGCGGCCAGGTGCAGGAGCAGGGCGTTGTACTGCGTCCACAAGCCGGCCAGCATGGGGAAGTCGCACGCGGCATAGTCCTGGGCCAGGACCCAGGCTTCGGCCTTGTAGCCGGGGAAGCCGTCCAGATTGCCCAGGCGCAGGCGGGCAAACCGCTGGTGGTTGTTGCTGGCGGAATCAATGAGGTGCCCCACGATTTCGCCCAGGGTCCAGGCGTCCGCCGCCACGCGCACATGTGCCGCGGCCAGGGGGGTGGAGTCCAACAGGGCCTGCATGTCGGCCACGATGCGCCGGGCTGCGGGAAGAAGGGCGTGGGTGGGCATGGTGTCTCCATCGGGAGGGCCTACCCCCGCCCGATGCCGTATTTCTTCATGCGATATCCCATTTGCCGGGGGGTGATGCCCAGCTCCAGGGCGGCCTTGGTCTGGTTCCAGCGGGTGCGCTCCAGGGCGGCCAGGAGCTGGTCGCGTTCCATGCTTTCCAGGGACTTGAGCTGCGTGCCATACACGCCGGGGGTCAGGGGGGGCTCCTGGCTGGCATCCTGGCCCGCGCCCGCCCGCCCGAGGGCCGAGCTGGCGGGGATGGGCAGGGGGATATCCTTGCAGTGGATGGTCCCACCCTCCACCATGATGGCCAGGCGCTCCATGAGGTTTTCCATTTCCCGCACATTGCCGGGCCAGTCGTACCCCACCATGGCGTCCAAGGCATTGGGAGAAAGGTACAGCCGGCGGTGGTATTCCTTGGCCAGTTTGTCCAGAAAGTGGTTGATAAGGGCCGGGATGTCCTCCTTGCGGTCCCGCAGGGGCGGCACGGTGATGGGGAACACATTGAGCCGGTAGTAGAGGTCTTCCCGAAAGTGGCCTTTGTGCACGGCTTGTTCCAGGTCCTTGTTGGTGGCGGCCACGATGCGCACATCCACCTTGCGTGTGCGGGTGGAGCCCACGCGCTCAAACTCGCGCTCCTGCAAAAAGCGCAAAAGTTTCAGCTGGATATTCAACGAGAGTTCCCCGATCTCGTCCAGGAACACCGTGCCCTTGTCCGCCTCTTCGAAGCGGCCGATCTTGGTTTCCGTGGCCCCGGTGAAGGCGCCCTTCTCGTGGCCAAAGAGCTCGGATTCCAGCAGGGTTTCCGGCAGGGAGGCGCAGTTGACCTTGGTGAAGGTAAAGCGGGCGCGGTCCGAGAGTTCGTGGATCATGCGCGCCGTCAGGCTCTTGCCGGTGCCGGATTCGCCCAGGAGCAGCACCGTGGCCTTGGTGGGAGCCACCTTTTCAATGAGGGTCTGCACGCGGCTCATGGGCGCGCTTTTGCCAACAATGAAAAACCGATGGTAGTTTTTGGAGAGCTTGGCCCTGAGGGTGAGGTTCTCCCGCCGCAGGTCTTCCTCCCGGGCGCGCACCTGCCGGTGGATGCTCACCAGCTGGGCGATGAGGGTGGCCACGATGGTCAGAAAGCGCACATCTTCTTCAAAGGAAACATCCACTTCGAACAGTCGGTCCACGGAGAGCACGCCCACGCATTGGTTCTGGAGCACAATGGGCACGCCGATGAAGCTCAGGGCATTCTTGCTCAGGCGGCGGGACCCGGTTTTATCCAAAAACAGCGGCTCGTTGTGGACATCCGGCACCACGAAGGGCTGGGCCGTGCGAAAGATCCGCCCGGTGACGCCTTCATCCAGCCGGTAGACTCCCCGGGCCACTTCCTCCTCGGTCAGGCCATAGGCCGCGGCAATCACCAGGGCGCCGGTGTCGTCGTCCTGCAGGGTCACCGTGGCGCGATGCATGGCCAGGGTTTCCCCCAGCACGGTCAGGATGGCCTTGAGGGTCTGATCCAGATCCAAGGTCTGCCCGATGCTGCGGCTGATGTCGTAGAGGACTTTGAGTTCGAGGTCGGCAACGAGTGGCATGGGCGCAATATATTCCCAGACTGCAAAAATGTAAAAGGGGGGAGGGGCAAGCTGTGGGAGGCAAGAGAAAATGGTCAAGCGGGGCAAGTTGATACAAGCTTGACGAATTATGCCCCTTGATATTTTCTGCAAATGTGCTTTTATATCTGTATTCCCGTATATCGATGGAGGGGTGCCATGCGGACGGTCATGTTGTCGGTATTTGCACCCGCATCAGCATACGTTCCGCCACGATATCAGGGCGCAATACTGCGTTTCTGAACACGCCAAGTCGGAGGAATCCATGACTACTCAGCCCCAAGACATCCACCAAGGCATTTTGGACACCTCGACACGTCACATTGAACAACAGGCGCAGAAACGTTTTAAAGAAAGGGAAGCGAACCGGAGAGAGACTATCGAAGCCCTGGAGACGAAAGCGCCGACAGAGGTCGATGATAGCGAAAGGGTTCGAGCACGATTGACTTCAATTCCAGAGGGCGATGGTTTGGCCCTTGAGCGAATTATGTTTGGCAACGACTTGTTCCCGATTGCCTATTTTGAGAAAGGGCTTGATGTGTCAAGATCTGTGTGCCGCATTGAGCTATGTGACAGTATCGGGAGAGTCTTTGGTCATGGCACAGGCTTTCTCATCTCGCCAAGTCTACTGCTCACGAACAACCATGTTTTGCAGAACAAGCGCTGGGCAACCTACGCCCAGGCGGAGTTCAATTATCAAAAGGACGCTGCCCGGCTACCCAGGCAATCCAGGCGCTTTAGAGCCACTAACAAAACCGCAATGTGATGACACTGCATGCCAAAGTACACAGAGCGAGGTAGGCATCGACGCTGCGTTCGTAGCGGATG
>JAIWOE010000273.1 GCA_020217165.1 Desulfovibrio sp.
TTGAGGCCAAGGGGATGGTGCGTCAGGAGCATCTGCGCACCCCAGTCCAGGGCGCGCTGTACCTGGTCCGGCGTGGCGTCCAGCATCACCGCCAGGCGAGCGATGTCCTGCCGGGGGGAGGCCAGCTGTACGCCGCTGGTATCCCAACTGCACGCCCCGCACAGGGGTGCGACGGCCTCGATGAGGGACACACAGTCATGAACCAGCATGGCAGCCTCCCGGGAGCGATGCAGGTGCGGCGGCAGAAAATGGTGCGGGCGCTCCTGACACACGTGTGCCCGAAGCGCCCTGAAGCTCTGGCGCGCCTACCCGGGCAGTCGTATTCCGGGGAGCGCGAGGAGTCGTGATGAGTGGATGTGTTGTTCGCAACGCCTGTCCTGCTGGTGGGCCTACCAGGATTCGAACCTGGGACCAGCCGGTTATGAGCCGGCAGCTCTGCCAACTGAGCTATAGGCCCATGAAACACCGTGCATTGTCACCAACGTCGAGCCGACCAGCCGGCCCGGCGTGCAGCTTGCTGCAACCAGGAAACATAGCGTGCAGCGCATTAATTGTCAAATTGCACTCCCAGGTTGTCATGCCGTGGTCTTGCCAATCAGATCCGGGGTGTGCTTCTTGATGTACTCGATGGCGCTTTTGCCAGCCACCGCGCCTTCGCCCACGGAAACGCTGATCTGCAGAAATCCGCCCGTGCAGTCACCGGCGGCGAACACTCCGGGGATATTCGTCTGGAACGCGGCATCCACCTCCACAAAATTGTTGCGCACGGTCACGCCCAGGGCGCGGGCGAAATCCAGGGAGGAGGCTTCGCCCATGGCCACGAAGAGACCGTCGGCGTCCAGGGTCTGCCCGTCGGCGCATACCAGGCGGGCCAGACCGTTGTCCCCTTCCAGGCGCTCCACCTTGGTCTCCAGGATGGGAATGCCCGCAGCCTGCAACCGCTGCTGGAATTCCGGCGTCACGTTCAGGGGTTTGCCCTGGGTGATGATGGTGACGGACGGGGTGTACGTGAGCAGCTCCAGGGCCTGATTGGCGGCGAAGAGTCCTTCCCCTAGCACCGCCACGGGTCGGTTCTTGTAGAAGAACCCGTCGCAGCTCACGCACCAGGAGACGCCCTTGCCTTCGTATTCGCCCAGGTTCTTGATGCCAGGCCGCATGCGGGACACGCCCGTGGCCAGAATGACGGCGCAGCAGCGGCGGGTGGTGACGTCCGAAACCACCTCGAAGCAGCCTTCCGGGTGGCTGTGGATGGCCAGAACCTTTTCGCAGGACAGGCTGGCCCCGAAACGCTGGGCCTGTTGCACCCCGCGCTCCATGAGGGCCTGGCCGGTAATGGTTTCTGGGAAGCCGAAGTAGTTGTCGATGTTATAGTCACCAGCCACCTTGGGCTGGCAGCCGAGGACAATGGTGGGGATGGAGGCGCGGCTGGTATAGATGGCCGCCGAAAGGCCGGCCGGGCCGGCGCCGACGATGATCAACGGGAGAGGAGTGGCCATGATCGCACCTCGCAACGGCCCAGAGGCCGGTTACAGTCCCAGTTGTTTGAGCAGATCGTCCACATCGTTCTGGTTGCTGTCCATCTGGGGTCCCTTGAGCTGGGTGGTTTTGGCCTTGGATTCCTGGGCAATGACTTCCAGGTCCTTGGAGGGAGCTTCCTCCCGGGCCTTGATGGACAGGCCGGTGGAGACGTACAGGTCGAAGGTGGTGGATTCAATGCGCTTGAGGGCGGCGATGATGCGTTTGATGCGCTGGCCAGTGAGGTCCTGGAAGGACAGGGACGTCATGATTTTGATGAGATTTTCACCCAGCTCATTGTTGATGTCGATGAGCTTCATGATGTCTTCGTTGGCCTTGCGGGTCTTGCGCAATTTGGCCAGCATGGATTTGGCTTCTTCCTGCAGGGCGATGTGCTTTTCCACCACGTCCATGATTTCTTCGGTGGCCTGCTCGGTGGTTTGCAGGATGTCGTCCAGCTGCCGGGAGGCTTCCAGAAAGAGCTGTTCGGTCTGCACCACGGGTTCGCCTTCCAGCATGCTATCGGGCCGGGTGGCGCGGGAGATCTCTTGGTAGATTTCCTGCAGGCCGTTGCGCATGTCCCGGGACAGGCGGCGGTAGAATTCGCTTTCCACCAGGGCCTGGGAGAGGCTGCGGGTCAGCTCCTGTTCCAGGGCCACGGAGAGGTTCTTGGTCAGGCCTTCAACCACCTGTCGCGTCAGGGAGTCCATGGCCACTTGAAGCATGTCTTGCTGGGAGTGCGTGTTGTCGTTGGGCATGCGGGAGGGCTCCTGCGGGTTCAGCGGTCGCGCAGTCGTTCGCGCAACCGTTTGCGTTCTTCATAAAACACGAATTGGACAATGGCTTCAAGGTCTGGCTCCCGGATGCGCACGAAGTCCAGGGCGCATTCCACGCCTACGCCGGCAGGGGCCGGGCCCATACGCAGCACCCGAGCCACAGCGCCTGCCACACGCACCGGGGCATGGTGCAACAATATGGCCACCTCCAGCAGGGCGCCTTCCTGCAGGGGGGCCGTGGTCTGCACGCGCAGGCCATTGCCGGACAACTCCACCACCTGCAGGGCATACGGGAAGTGTCGGGTTAGCTTTTCGGTGAGCAGGAAGCCGAGCAGGGCATCCAGCTTGGCGTCCAGGTGGAGCAAGAAGGCGGCCACGCCTTCGGGCAGGCGGGCCTTATCCAGCACATCCAGGGCATTGCGGTCAGGTCCGCCCACGGCCCATTCTTCGTGCAGCCGCAGGGGGGCCTCCTCGTGTTCCAGGGGGCGGCCCCAGGCCGTCATCTGCACGGGAGTCCGGGCGAACTGGCGCCGCTCGTGGGATTCGCCGTCTGGGCGGAGGGTGTCTGGGCGGCGGTCGTCTGGGTCGGCCATGGGCTGTCACCGTGTCATTGCAGTTGTTCCATGTCCACATCCGCATGCATGGCCTTGACCGGGCAGACGCGGGTGCACATGCCGCAGGCGGTGCAGCGGTCGGAGTCAAAGACCACGCGGCGAGTGACGGGGTCCAGGGTCAGGCTGTCATTGGGACACATGGCCGTGCACATGCCGCAATGGACGCAGGAATCATCATCCCTGGAAACGGTTTCCGCCGCAGGAGTGATGCGCACCCCCTGTTCCTGCAGGTAGGCCATGGCCTGTTTGTAGTTCTCCTCCGGGCCGCAAAGCTCCAGGGTCATGTGCCCTTCCTTGCGGGGGGTGATTTGCGCCTGGAGAATGCTAAAGGAGATGTCATACTTCTTGGAGATGACGCACACCACAGGATTGCCGGACACTTCCGGCGGAAAGGTGAGGATGACGATCTTGCGGTAGCCTTTGAGGCAATCTGCCATCATAGTGGTAGTCCTGGACGGCGGTTAGTTGGGGCTTTTCAGGTATTCCATGGCCCGTTTGGCTTCCGGGGTGTTGGGATACTTGTGGATGACGTGCTGCAGCTGCACCTGGCCGGCCTTGGTCTTGCCGATCTGGATGAAGGCGATGCCCTGTTTGAGATAAGCCGCCGCAGCCTTGGGGCTGTCCGGATGCTTGCTGATGATTTCCTGGTAGGCCAGGATGGCCTTGGGGTATTCCTTGAGCTGAAAATGCGCCTCCCCCTGCCAGAACACCGCATTGGCGGACAATTCATGGGTGGGATACTTGTTGACAAACTGCTCCCACATGGCCTGGGCCGCCTGGTAGTTCCGGGCGTTGAACTGGGCCCGGGCCTCATTGTACAGGGCCTGGGCCGGGTCTGCCCCCGGGGCGGCAGCGGGTTCGTCGCCTTCCGAAATAATCTGGTTGCGAGGCACCGGGGCCGTGGACGGTACGGCTGGCGATACCACAGAAGGCGCCACCGCCGATGGCGGCGCGCCCAGCTCCGCCGCCTGGGAGGGCAGCAGCAAGGGGGCCGTGGCGTTGGGCGGCGGGGCATAGGCCGGCAAGGCATCCACGGGCGGAGCCTTGAAGCGGCGGTCAAACTCGTCCATCTTGCCGCGCAGGGTGTTCACGTCGGCGCGCAGGACGTCAATTTCCGCGCTCATGTTTGCCTGGTTGGGACGAATCTCCTCCAGGCTGTTCATGCGTTGTTCCAGGGCAGCCACGCGGGCGTTCAGGGCGTCAATTTCCTTGCCAGAGCAGGAGCTTAAGGCAAATCCGGCCAGGGCGAGCGCCGTCATGGTGGTCA
>JAIWOE010000274.1 GCA_020217165.1 Desulfovibrio sp.
CTGGCCTTGGGCCTGGTGGTTCTCATGGGCACCATGTGGCCGGTGATCTCCAAACTCTGGAGCGCCAACACCGTGGGGCTGGATCAGTCCTTCTACAACAAGGTCTGCATGCCGTTCTTTGTGGTGCTGGCCATGCTCCTGTGCGTCTGCCCCTGGATGTCCTGGCAGGGGGGCGTGGGCAAGGTGAAGCACCTCTCCCTGGTGGTGGCCGTGTTTGGCGGGCTGCTGGTGGGCTTTTACCTGGCCGGCTACACCCTGCTGGTCCCCTTGGTGGGCATGGCCGCCGGCGGCGCGTGCCTGCTTTCCCTGCCCCTGCTCCTGATCACGGACAAGGCCGCCCGAGGCCTGCCGGCCTCCCTGTCCGCGCACCTGGTGCACATCGGCCTGGCGTTGATGGTGGTGGGTGTGGCCTTCTCCGGGCCGTACCAACAGGAACGGCAGGTGGTGCTCAAACCCGGGGAGAGCACGGACATGGCCGGGTTCTCCTTCCGCTATGAAACCCTGCGCGAATACCGCACCGACCGCATGGCCGGCCTTGAAGCGACTATCCAGGTCTCCAAAGGTGACCGCTTCATGGGCACCCTGCATCCCGAGCGGCGCATCTACCGCAACTTCCCCAATGCCTACGCCGAGGCCAGCACCATCTTCTCCCTGGGGACGGAGGTGTACGCCACCTTGCTGGGCGCCCAGGAAGACCACACGGCCACCTTCACCCTGAGCACGCATCCCCTGGTGAACTGGTTGTGGGTGGGTGGCACCATCATGTGCCTGGCGCCCTTCTGGGGCATCTTCCGCAAAAAACGGGCCGGGGAACAGGCGTGACCCACGCCCCGCGTCAGCTGGCCGCCGCCAGGGGCCTGGGCAAGTTCTACGGCCCCAGACTCGTCTTCAAGGACGTGCAGTTCACCCTGACTGCCGGCCAGTGCCTGCTGCTTGCCGGCCCCAACGGCGCCGGCAAGTCCACCCTGCTCAAGGTGCTGGCCGGCCTGATCCCGGCCGACGCCGGCACCTGCGAGGTGCAGGTAGGGCACGACCGGCTGGGATTCCTGGGGCATGTGACCTGCATCTACCCGCAGCTCAGCGGCCTGGAAAACCTTCGTTTCTGGGCCAAGGTGCATGGGCTGCCCCTGGATGACGACGCCCTTCGCCAGCGGTTGGCGGCGGTGCATCTTGCGGATGCGGCGGACGACCGCGCCGGCACCTATTCCCGCGGCATGGCCCAGCGGCTGAATCTGGCCCGGGTGTTCCTCAATGCGCCAGACCTGCTGCTGCTGGACGAACCCGGCACCGGCCTGGATGCGGCCTCCTCTGCCCTGCTGACAAAGACCATCCGCCAGGCCCGGGAGCGCGGCGCCGGGGTGATCTGGATCAGCCATCACCTGGAACGTGATCTGCCAGAGGCCGATGCGGTGCTGGCCCTTTCCGGACGTGGCGCCCCGGCCTATCACGGCCCCGCGTCTGGCTATACCCCGGAGGCATGCACGTGCTGAGGGCGGCGCTGATTATCGCACACAAGGACTTGCGGCTGTTGGTGGGCCGGTCCAGCGGATTGGTGCAGGCCGTGCTTCTGGGGCTGGTGCTGCTGTTTTTGTTCAGCCTCTCCCAGGCTCCGGGGCAGCGGCTGCCGGCCCAGAGCGCCGCGGCGGTGTTCTGGATGGCATCGTTGTTCTGCGAAATTCTCGTGGTCAATGCCTTGTTCTTTGTGGAGGAATCCCAGGGTGCCCGCCTGGCGCTCACCCTCTCCCCCATGCCCCTGCAGGCCATCTGGCTGGGCAAGGCCCTGGCCAGCCTGGTGCTGCTGCTGCTGGCGCAGTGCCTGTTTTTGCCGGCCAGCGTGGCGTTTCTTGGGCAGTCCTTCAGTGGGGATGTATGGCCGGCCCTGGCCATGGTGCTGCTGGCGGACTGGGGACTGGTGGCCCTGGGGGCCCTGTTGGGGGCCCTTTCCCAGGGGCAGGCGGCGCGGGAGTCCCTGCTTTCCGTGGTCTTGTTTCCCCTCTTGCTGCCCCTGCTGCTGGCGGCGGTGCGCGGCATGACCCAGGCCCTGGGCGGCCCGCCCGAACCCCTGGAAAACTGGTTCATGACCGCCGGGGCGTTTGATCTGATGTTCACCGCCGCGGCCCTATTTCTGTTTCCCTATGTGTATGGAGGGGATGCATGACCCTGCCTGTTCCCCTGCTGGCGGCCCTCGCCGGCCTAGCCATGGCCGCCTCGCAATGGCTCATCTGGGCATACGCACCGGTGGAGGCTACCCTTGGGCCGGTACAGAAGATTTTTTATATTCATCTGCCCCTGGCCTGGTGGGCCCTGCTGAGTTTTGGCGTTACGTTCGTGGCCAGTGTGCTCTATTTGTTAAAAAAGAACATCCGGTTTGACCTGCTGGCCGGCGCGGCGGCGGAAATTGGGGTGCTCTTTAGCGGACTGGCCCTCGTCACGGGGTCCATCTGGGGTCGCGTGTCCTGGAATGTTTGGTGGACCTGGGACCCACGGCTGACCACCACCCTGGTGATGTGGTTCATCTATGCCGCCTATCTGCTGGTGCGCGGGCTGGAAATGCCCCGGGAGCGCAAGGCTACGGTGGCCGCAGTGCTGGGGGTGGTGGCCTTTCTGGACGTCCCCCTGGTGTTCTGGTCCGCCCGGTTGTGGCGATCCGTGCATCCGGCCGTCTTTGCCTCCAAGGAAGGCGGCCTTACCGGAGAAATGGCCACCACGGTCATCGCCTGCGTGGCGGCGTGGTTTTTTGTCTGGATCTGCCTGCTGCTCACGCGGCGGCGGCAGCTTCTGCAGCAGGAGCGGCTGCTCGCCCTGCAGCAAACCCTGAGTGCACGCAATTAAGGATACGACCCATGGACGCCCAAACTGCCCTCATGGCCGCCAACGCCCTGGTCTGGCTCGGAATTGCCGGGTACATCGCCTTTTTGGCCGGCCGGCAGCGCCTCTTGTCCCAACGCATCGACCGCCTGGAGCATCTGCATGGCCCGGAAAAATAAGACCTCCAAACCCACCGCCTCCCGCCAGCCCGCGACGGCGCCTTCCCCGGCACCCTCTGCACCCGTGGTTGTGTCGCCCATGCGGGTGCTGGCCCTGGGGGCCGTGGGGCTGTTCATCATCACCATGTTCTTGTGGTCCTTCATTTCGCGCATGTCCGGAGACACCCGTTTTGAGGACCGCCGGCCCCGGATGGGACAACAGGGTGGCATGCCGCCCATGCCCGAAGGCATGGGAGAATCCATGCCTCCCGCCATGGCCGAGGCCATGGAAAAAGCCCGCCAAAGCGGCCAGCAGGTGCCCCAGGGCATGCCCGGGCAGGCCATGGCCAGCATGGACAATGAGGGCATGAAACGCGTGGGGGCCATGATGCGCCAGATGCAGGGCGACCCCAACAACGCCACCGTCCTGGCCATGCTGGCGGATGAATTCATGCAGATGCAGGATTGGGAGGCCGCCGTCAGCTTCCTGAACCGGGCGCTGGTGGCGGAGCCAGCCAATGCGCGGGTGATGGGGCTCCTGGGCATCAGTCACTTCAACATGAAAGAGTATGAGGTCGCGGCCCAATATTTTGAAAGCCTGCTGGCCGTGGAGGCTGACAACGCCGGCGCGCATTATAACCTGGGCATGATCTACACCCGTTTCCTCAACAAGCCCGAAGAGGGTCGCCGCCGGCTGGAAGCCATGCTGCAGCTGCCCACGGCCACCGAGGGTTTGCGTCGCGAGGCGAAAAATCTGCTGGACGCGCAACCTGCTTCGGGTCCTGCGTTGGAGCAGGCTCCGGGCGTTGGAACGGACAACGCCAGCAGCTCGTGAAAAATCCCACCCGCAGGCTTCGTATTGACGAGAGTCAGGGCGCATGGCATGAAAAATCCTTCACGCCACGAGGCATGACAGTCTGACAGAAATGTACACGAAGCGCATGGTGCGGGTTCGTGTTTTGCGTTCCAGCCATTCACCTATTTGCTGAGGAGGACGTATGCGTTCGTTGAAACTGGCACGTCTTGCCGTGCTTGCGTCGTTCCTGATTCTGGGCGCCGCCGGTGCCGCTGCGGCGGACACCATCAAAATCGCTGTGCCTTCCCCCTTCACTGGCGCTGCCGCTGGCTACGGCGACAACGTGAAAGCCGGGGTTGAACTGA
>JAIWOE010000275.1 GCA_020217165.1 Desulfovibrio sp.
TGCTCGGCCACGGGCTGTTGCAGGAACTGCCGGATGGGGCCGATCATCTGCAGGGCCTTGTCGATATCCGCATTGGCGCCGGGGGTGTAGGCGCCGATGTTCACCATGTCTTCCACACGCTTATAGGTGGCCATGTGACGCAGGATGCCCTGGCCTGCGGCGCACATTTCTTCGGAAATAATGTCATTTTTCAGACGGGAAATGGACTTGAGGATGTCGATGCACGGGTAGTGGCCCTGGTCCGCCAGCTCGCGGGTGAGCACCAGGTGCCCGTCCAGGATGGAACGTACGGCGTCGGCAATGGGCTCATTGAAGTCATCCCCATCCACCAGCACGGTGTAGATGCCGGTGATGGTGCCTTTTTCGTTGGTGCCGGCCCGTTCCAACAATTTTGGCAGCTGGGCAAACACAGAGGGGGTGTAGCCCTTGGTGGTGGGCGGTTCGCCCACGGCCAGGCCGATTTCCCGGGCAGCCATGGCAAAGCGGGTGACGGAATCCATCATCAGCAGCACGTCCTTGCCCTGATCCCGGAAGTGCTCGGCCAGGGCCGTGGCGGCATAGGCAGCGCGCAGGCGCACCAGGGGGCTTTGGTCCGAGGTGGCCACCACCAGGCAGGAGCGGGCCATGCCCTCGGGTCCGAGGTCCTTTTCCATGAATTCCACCACCTCGCGGCCGCGTTCGCCAATGAGGCCAATGACGTTCACGTCCGCCTTGGTGTAGCGCGCCATCATGCCCATGAGGGTGGACTTGCCCACGCCGGAGCCGGCCATGATGCCCACCCGCTGCCCCTTGCCCAGGGTCAGCAGGCTGTTGATGGCGCGCACCCCCACGTCCAGGGGCTCCACAATACGCGGCCGGGACAGGGGATTGGGCGGCGAGGCGAACAGGGGCCGATGCTGGCCGGTGTGCATGGGCACGCACGCGCCCTGCGGGGCATCTAGGGGCACCCCGAAGGCATCCACAGCCCGGCCCAGCAGGGCGTCGCCCACGGGAAAATGCGGCGGCATGGAAGAATTCTGGATGAGGGAGCCTGGCTTGATGCCGCGCATGTCCGCATAGGGCATGAACAGTACGGCGCCATCGCGGAAGCCCACCACCTCGGCGGCAATATGCCCGGCCCGGCAGGCTGGAGCGCCCCGACCGCGGTGGCTTTCGGGAATGAGGTGACACACGGAGCCCAACGGCGCCTTGACGCCGCGGCCCTCCACGATCATCCCCACCACTTTGGTCACCTTGCCGTAGCTCAGGCAGGGGTCCAGTTCGGCGAGTTCGGCAAGGCAGGCTGCCGGTTGCATGGGCTCAGTCCTCCGCTGCCAGGAGGGTTTCGCGCTCCGTGGGGGGCAGTTCCAGCCCGTCCAGCACCTGGAGCACCGCCTGCAGGCGGCCCTCCACGGTGTTGTGGACCATGCCCTGCCCGCTTTCCACCACAATGCTGCCCCGGCCCAGGGTGTCGTCGGTGCGCACGCGCCAGCCGGCAAGGTCCGGGTAGCGGGGCCGGGCGATCTCCAGGATCTGGGCCATGAGGGGTTCGTCCCCGGGATGCACCACCACGGTCAGGGCCGTGAGCCCGTCCAGGCGCTCCAGGGCTTCGTGCAGGTAGGCGGTGAGGACGGCGGCGCGGTCTGTCTCCAGCTCGTGGGCCAGCACTTTTTCCAGGCTGGCGCGCAGGAGCAGGAGCAGGTCTTGCTTGCCGGCGGTAAAGATTTCCCGGCATCCCTGGCGGACGGCGGCCAGGGCCTCGGCCAGGGAATCGGCCATGGCTGCGTGGGCCTGGGCCAGCTCTTCCTGGGCCTGCTCCAGGCCGGCCTGGTAGCCTTCTTCCCGGGCTTGTTCCTTGAGGGCCTGGGCCTCGGCCTGGGCCTGCCGGAGGATCTGGGCGGCCATTTCCTGGGCGCGCCCCTTGACGGCGGCCATGTAGTCCGCCTCTTCCCGGTCCGTGAGCCCGGCGTGGTGCCCACCCTGATTTTCTAGGGAAAGTCCCCCGGAGAGGGTGCGGCCGCTGGCCAGGATAACCTTGCCATAGCGCAAGGGCTCCGCGCTGCTAGACGAAGACATCTCCCGACCCCCTGCTGATCTGGATGCGGTTTTCCACTTCGAGACGGCGCACCGTCTTAACCACACTTTGCTGCGCGGCTTCCACATCGGAGAGGCGGACCGGGCCCATGATCTCCAGATCTTCCTTGATCATGGCGGAAGCACGTTCCGAGAGGTTGCCGAAGAACTTCTGCTGCAGTTCGTCGGAAGCGCCCTTGAGGGCCAGGGTCAGGTCCTCGTTGGAGATTTCCTTGAGCAGCTCGCGGATATGGCGGTCGTCCAGGGTCCGGATATCCTCGAAGACGAACATGAGGTTGCGGATTTCCTCGGCCATCTGGGCGCTTTCTTCCTCGATTTCAGAGAGCACCTCTTCCTCGGTGGCGCGGTCCACGGCGTTGAGGATTTCCGCCACGGCCTGCACGCCGCCCACCTTTTTGCCTTCCTTGCCGCCCATGGCGATGAGCTGGGCCTGGAGCACCTTGTCCACCTCCACCAGCATTTCCTCGGGCACGGCCTCCAGCCTGGCCAGGCGCATGAGGATTTCCGGCCGCACCCCGGCCGGCAGGTTGGAAATGAGCTGGGCCGCCTGGTCCGAGGACAAATGCCCCAGGATGAGGGCCAGGGTCTGGGGATGTTCGTTGCGCAGAATCTGGGCCAGGATGCGCGGGGAGACGTTCTCCAGCTCCCGGAAGGGCGCGGGGCCGTGGTCCAGGTTCAGGTGGTCCATGATGTACTTGGCCGTGTCCGGATCCAGGGCCTTGGTGAGCATGCGCTTGACGGCGTCTTCCCCGCCGGTGATCATTTCCTGCCCGGTGATGAGCGCCCGGTGGTATTCCCGCACCACCTCCTCCACCTGTTCCTTGGGCACGGTGGCAAGGTCCACCATGGCCTTGGAGACGGTGGAGATCTCGTGGCGGTCCATGCGCTTGAAAATCTCCGTGGTGAACTTGTCGCCCATGGCGAGCAGGAGAATGGCGGTCTTGGTGGGACCCTTGAGACGTTCGGCCATGGTGGCAGCTTCCTTTGGCTGATGCGCAACCGGCCCGGCCCGCTAGGCGCGGGCCGGTTCGGCGTCCTTGATCCAATTGCGCAGAATGTTCACGGCCTGTTCCATATGCTGCTCGGTCAGCTGCATGGCGTGGGCCTTGATATCCTCGATCTTGCGCATGGCGTCCATGGCTTCCAGCTCTTCGGAGTCGCCTTCCATCAGGGCCAGCCGCTGCTCGCCCTCGGGCAGGCCTTCCAGGCCTTCCACGGCTTCTCCGGTCACGCTGGGGCGGATGAGGGCCAGGATGACCGGCCGCACCACCACCATCACGAACACCACCAGCGCCACGAAGCTAAGGATTGTCTTGATGTTGCGCAAGAGCAAATCAAGCATCATCTTGGTAAAGGATGGTTTTTCCTCCACTTCCGGGCCGCCGAAGGAAATGCTGCTCACCTGCACCGTATCCCCGCGGGAGGACTCGTAGCCCACGGCGCTCATGACCAAGTTCTGGAAGCGCTGCATCTCTTCCGCAGAACGCGGCACGAAGGTGTACTCTTCCGCACCCTCTGCCTTTTCGTACAGCCCGTCCACAATGACCGCCACCGTCAACCGACTGAGCTCGCCCACCGGGGCCACGATGTTCTGCTCTTCCTTGTTGATTTCGTAGTTGGTGGTCCGGGTTTCCCGGTTGGATTCCTGGGTGGAGAGGGCGCCGGTGATGCCATCGCCACGGAAATTCGCCTCGGGCACGCCGGATTCGGTATTGGCCCGGCCCTTGGTGCTTTCCTCACTGCGCTGCTCGCTGCGGACCACGGCCTTTTCCGGGTCCCACAGCTCCTTGCGCACGGTGCGCTGGGAGAAGTCCAGGTCTGCGTTGACCTTGGCGATGACCTTGCCCGACCCCACCACCGGCCCCAGCATCTCTTCGATGCGGCGCTCGTAGGTGCGTTCCAGGGTCTGCTTGTAGGAAAGTTGTGTGGTGGTCAGGCCTTCCAGGGTGCCATCCTGGCTGGGCACAAACAGGGGCTGACCGCGGGTGTCCGTGACGGTAATTTTGTCCTTGTCCAGCCCTTCCACGGCCATGGCCACCAGG